>JAJZYO010000042.1 GCA_021798075.1 Actinomycetes bacterium | reverse complement strand
GGGCGTCGAGGTTGGAGAGCGGCTCGTCGAAGAGAAAGAGCACGGCGTCGGCGGCCATCGCCCGGGCGAGGGCGGCGCGTTGTTGCTGGCCGCCTGAGAGCTGGCCCGGCCTGCGGTCCATGAGCGCCGCCAAGCCGAGGCCCGAGCCCACTTCTTCTGCGCGTCGGCGCCGCGTCGACTTCTCGACCCGGTGCACCTTCAATGGGTAAGCGATGTTGTCCGCCACGCTCATGTGGGGGAACAGCGCGTAATCCTGGAAGACCATGGCCACGTTGCGCCCGGCTGGGGGCACCTTGGTGACGTCTCGCCCGCCGATCCTGATGCGCCCGGCGCTCGGTGCCTCCAGGCCGGCCAGGATGCGCAGGAGGGTCGTCTTGCCGCACCCGGAGGGCCCGAGGAGCGCGAAGAACTCGCCGTCGTCCACCGACAGGCTCACGCCGTCGATAGCCTTGACGCCGTTTGGGAAGACCTTGGTCAGCGACTCCACCGAGACGCTTGCCATCAGCCCTTTATACCCCCGAAAAACCTGAAGCCGTAGCGGTGCTGGACGATTAGGTAGATCACGACAACGGGCAGCGTGTACACGAGTGCAAAAGCTGCGATCAAGGGCAGCTTGGCCGAGCCGCCCACGTCGTAGTAGCTGTATATCTCGACCGACGCAGGCAAGAGGCTCGGCTTGTCCAACAGGATGAACGGGGTGAGGAAGCTGCCCCAGACCGTCACGATGCTCCAGACGGCGATCACTACCAAACCCGGCCGGACGATGGGGGCTACGACGTCTTTCAGGATGCGGAAAGGTCCGGCCCCGAAGACCCTGGCGGATTCCTCGTAGCTGGTCGGCACGGAGTCCATGAAGTCCTTAAGGATGAATATCGATGCCGGCAGAGTGCCACCTGCCAGCACCAAGATCACCCCCTCCAGGGTGTTGATTAGGTGCAGGTCGTACACGAGCACGAAGATCGGCACCATAGCGGCAGACCCGGTGACCACCGAGGAAAAGAGCAGGAGGACATAGAGGGTGATGTCCCGGCCGGGCAGCTTCACGCGCGAGAGCGCGTAAGCGGCGAGGGATGCGCACACTACGACTACCGCCATCGTGCCGACCGCCAGCACGAGCGAGTTGCGCAGTGATGCGAGGGCATCGGGGTTCTTGAACACGACAGCGAAGTTGTCGAGGGTTGGCTGGACGAGCCCAGCGACGAAGGTGGGGTGCGCCTCGAAGGGCGCGAGCACGAGCCAAGCCATGGGCAGGGCGAAGAACGCAGCCACGAGGGCCGCGAATGCATAGAAGCCGGCGCGGCTGGCGAACAGGGCCAAGACGCCACGCAAGGGCCTTTGGTCGATCGGCGAGGCCGCGGTGGGTGCGCTCATGTATTGCGAGACCGGAGGAGGCTTAGGTAGACGACGGCGATGACCGAGTTTATTACAAGCATGATGAGCGATATAGCCGATGCGTAACCGAGATTTCCTTGTTGGAAAGCAACCTTGTACACGAAGACCGGCAAGGTCTCCGTCTGGCCGTTCGGCCCGCCGGCGGTGAGCAGGTAGGGGGTGAAGTCGTTGAAGGTCCAGAGGCTGATCAGCAGGACGTCTGTGGGCACGTGGCCCTTTATCCGGGGGAGGACCACGTCGCGGAGCTGTTGGAACTCCGAGGCCCCGCTTATCCTCGCTGTCTCCAGGTAGGAGGGAGGGACGCTCTGGAGCGCGCCGTTGAACAGCATCATGGAAAAGGCGCTGCCCCGCCAGACGTTGAAGATAATGAGCGAGAGCAGGGGGAACTGCAGGAGCCAGTTGGTAGAGATGTGCAAGATGAAGTCGAGCGTGCCCTGCTCGACCAGCGGGCCGATATTACCTTGGAGGTAGCTGATCCAAAGGAACGCGACCACGGAACTGGGGACGATCCACGCGATGATGGCCAGCGCCTCCACGGCCCTGCGCAGAGGGCTGCGCCAGTCCTTCCACTTCCAGGCCATGGCGAAGCCGAGCACAACCTGGCCCACGATGGCCGAGCCGAAGACGTAGACGAGCGTGATGAGGAGCGAATTGCCAAACTCGGGGTCGGTGATGGCGTTTCTGTAATTAGCGAGGCCTTCGAAAGTTGTGTGGGCTGCGGCGAAGCCGACGAGGCTGAAGTTGGTGAGCCCGAGGTACAGCGTCCATGCTGCCGGGAAGATTAGGAAAACGCCGATGAGGACAGCAGAGGGCGTAAGGAAAACAGTCGCCCACTTGCGACCGAGCCCGCTCGGGCCGGCGGCTTCGAGTGAGGCGGCCGGCCCGAGAGATGGCTCGGCTATCTGGCCGAGAGGGTGGTCAACTGTTCTGGACGTGGGCCGGACCGACGATTTTGTCGAGCGCGCTGACATAGGTGCCGAGGGCGCGCTTGATGCTCTGTCCCGTGGCCAGGTTTTGTGCCAACTGCTGGATCTGCGCGGACACAGATGGGTAGACCGCCAGCGAGGGGCGGACTGCGGTTATAGGCAGGACCTTGTTGGATATGAAACGGAGCAGGGCGCAGGATTGCTTGCTCACCCCGGTGCAGTAGTGCGAGAGGTAAGCCGTGTTGACGTCGTGGCGGGAGTTGAGCTCTGGTTTGCCCATGCGCTCTAGCTGGAGCTGGGACTGTTCGGAGTACATATAAGAGAGCAGGTCCCAAGCGATTTTGGGGTTCTTGGTATGGGGGTTCAGGAAGGTGCCGCCGCCGCCCGAATAGCTCACGAAGTTCTGGTGACGTATGCCCTTGCCGGGAGCTTCGGCGGGGATCAGCGCCCAGCCCACGACCTTGGCCTCGTTGGGCATGGGGTAGAGGGTGCCAGGGGCGAGGACCGAAATGTACAGGTACTCGCTTTCCAGGTAGATGCCTACTTTGCCCTCCGCGAACGCCTGGAAGGTGTTGTTGCGCCCATTGGAGCCGAGCTGGAGGCTGGCATTGGCGAGACCGTGGGTGTAGATGTAGTTGTAAAGCCCTGCTGCGGTCTGCATGGGCACCGTGTCCCCCTGCCACTTGCCTGTGGCCTTGTTCCAGATTTCCGCGCCAGCGCCGGCGAGGATCGGCAGGAAGCCCTGGAGCGTGGTCGCCTCGCCCATCGCTGCGCCCCCGTCTATCTGGAGAGGCTCGATCCCGGGGATCTTCGCCTTCAGGGTTTGAGCGGCAGAGACGAGCTGTGCCCAACTCGTCGGCTGCCAGTTGGTGGGAAGGCCCGCTTTCTTGAACAGTTGCTTGTTGTAGAAGAGCACCCTTCCGTCGGGGCCGCCGGGTATGCCATAGCGGACGTTGTGGAACTTGGCCGTAGCCTGGATGGATTTCGGTATCTGTGCCCACCCCGGCCAGCTGTCCACCTGAGGGCCGGCTAGCAGTGTCAGAGGCTTCAGGTAGCGAGCTTCCACGAACTCACCCACGTACGGCCCGTCCAGGTCGAACACGTCCGGCCCTGAGCCGGAGCGTATCTCTAGCGCGAGCTTGTTGGCGTAATCCTCTCCGCTGACGCCGCTGCCGATGAAGCTCACGTTGACGTTGACACCCTTGGCCTTCATCATCTTCTCGAAACCTGGGATTATGTACTTGGTCTCCCAGACGGCCTCGGTATTGTTCTTCGCAGAAAGCGTGGCGTTGGCCTCGAGCGTGAGGTTGATGACCGGGGACGCCGATGCCAGGGCCGCTGGGACCGATAACATTGCTAATGACGAGACAGCGGCGACCAGCGCGCCGACGGCGCGAAGGCGCGGTCTCGCCTGTTTAGTTGTAATGTGCCTCTCGTTCACTGTTTCCCTCCTCGTGGACCGAGCTTGCAGAGAGCGCGCATGGCGCCACTCGGTAAGTGTCTTACACCCTTAAGGGGGTAGGCGCAAGCCGGTCAGAGCCGGTCTGGGTCAGGCGTCATCACGTCGCGGGCGAGGCTGGCCAGGTCCGTACAGGCCCGCATGAACTGGCGCAGGGTGCGCCGGGTGGGGCCGAAGTTGTCGAACTCGCCGGCGGATAGGCCGTCTGGCTCGTAGGCGCGCTCGAAATCGGGGAAGCGCGCCATGAGGTCGGAGACGATCTTGGGGGCCACGGGCCGTTCGATCCTGTGCTCCACGGGGATGTCGCTCCGGTTGATCCGCACCTGCCACGCGTGGGGGGGAGAGATGACGACGTCCCCGCCCACGAGCTCGCTCCAGTGGAAATGGTTGCGGAAGGCGGCCGAGAGCAGCCGGGTGCGGTAGTGGCGTTCGGTGTAGATCTGGTACGCCTTTTTGAAGACGGCGACCCCGGCCCATTCGAGGTGGCCCGGGTCGGTCAAGATCCCCTTCTTTTCGGCGACCACCTTCAGCCAGTCGTCGAGGCGCCCGACCATGATCGTGCAGACCGGCCCCATGCCGAGGGTGTCCTTGCCCTCGGCCTCCCGCCTCCGCAGTCCGCGCTCGACCGCTTCTCCGACCACGACGGCCTGGGGGACGCTGAAGCTCACGGTGGCGTTCACGCTTATGCCGGCGTAGGTGGCCTCCTCTATGGCGGGGATGCCCGCAGCGGTGGCGGGGATCTTCACGATCATGTTGGGGGCCAGCTGGCTGAACCGCTCGGCTTGGCGCACTATGGCCTTGGTGTCTCGGTAGTACCGGGGGTCGGTTTGGATGGAAAGGCGGCCGTTCCTGCCCTTGGACTGCTCGAAGGCGGGCACGAGCAAGCGTGCTGCGCTCCGCGAGAGCTCCTCCACGAGCCTCCAGCCCACCTGGTCCTCTGTCTCGGCGGGGTGCTCCTCGACGAGCTCGGCGAGCCGTGGCATCCAGCGGTCCTCCTCCTGGCGGACGACCGTGAGAGCTATCACGGGGTTGCACGTGGCCCCGACGGCGCCGTTGTCGAGCGCGTAGGTGAGCTCGGAAGTGGACGCAGAGTCGTTCCACAGGCACGTCGGTGTGGTCCGTGTCATCTCGTATAGAGGGCTCTTATAAGCGCTTGCCATGCTCTGCCTCTTTCTCCTTGGATGGGGCTCCTGCAGTAGGCCTCCTACGGTGGTCAACCGGCTACGGTGGTCAACCGGCTACGGTGGTCAACCGGCCGTGGCTTCCAGGGCGAAAGACGGCGGCTCTGCAGCGTCGCCCCCCTGGTAACCCATCTTGCGCGACACCTCGGCGGCCCCCTCGGTCACGAGCCGGGCTGCCCGCTCGCCCCCGTCCCCGAGCACCGCAGAGCGCAGCCCCCCCACCGACAGCGCGGCGTGGACGGCGCCGGTGTGGTCGAATACGGGAGCGCCGACCGAACTGATGCCGAGCGTGACGTCCTCGTCGGAGATGGCGTAGCCGAGGTGCCGCGTCTCCTCGAGGAGGGCGATGATGCCCGCCTTGCTCGTCGGCGAGCGGGGTGTGATGGCTTCGAGGGCGACGTCTGAGAGGTAGTCGTCCCAGTACTCGCGCGGTTCGTAGGCGAGGAGCACGCGCGGGCCGGCGCCGAGGTGGAGAGGGAGGGAACCGCCGAGGTGGAGCGCCATCGAACGTATGTGCAGACCCTCGACCCGGTCGATGCACACCGCCTCGCGGTGGCGGCGGACCATGAGGTAGACGGTCTCTCCCATGGCCGAGTGGATCTGGCTCATCACGGGCGCGGCCCGCTCGCGTACGTCGAGGCGCAGGCCGACCAAGGACCCGAGGCGGAACAGTTCCATGCCGAGCCGGTAAGTGCCACGGCGGGCGCCTTGCTCCAGGTAGCCGAGGGCCACCAGGTCCTGGACGAGGCGGTAGACGGTGGGCCGCGGCTCGCCGAGACGCTGGGCGAGGTCTGGCGCGCTGGCGTCGGGGTGGTTGGCCAGCAGGTCGAGGAGCTTCGCCGCCTTGCCTAGCACCTTCACGCGCGGGGGGGCCATGCTGGGGGCATCTTAGGCCCAGGTAACTCAGTTGTCCACATAGCAAGTTTGTTGTCTACATAGTGATAAAAGGGCGAGCGCGCCGTCTTGACATATTAGTTTTTCCTCAACTAGCTTATATCGCGGACATTTGTTCACATCGTGGACGCCAGAAAGGGGACCCAGATGCAATCAGAAGTGCCCGCCCCGGGTTCGGTGCGCGGCAGGCTGCGCCGGCGGTGGGGCAGGAGGCTCGCCGTACCCGTCGTCGCATTGGTCGCCACGTCGATGGCAACGGCCGGTTACATAGCCGGCGCTTCGGCGTCGAGCGCGACACCGCGCGCCAGCGACCCGCTCACTTTCTACTTCGTTTCCCACGGCTGCCCGACGGACCCGTTCTGGCCGCCGGTGTGGAACGGGGCAGCCGACGCCGGCAAACAACTCCATGTCAAGGTGGACATCCTCCACATCACGGCGGCCGAGTGCGGCAGCACCGCAGCCGAGGTCAGCTTGCTCCAAACGGCGATCGCGGCCCACCCGGCCGGGATAGCCACGACGGTGACCGACGCGACGTCGTTCAGTTCGGTGCTGAAGACGGCTGCCAAGGACGGCATCCCGGTGGTCGTGTTCAACTCCGCTCCCACGGCCAACGGCAAACCGAGCAGCACCAACCCGTTCCTAGCGTACATAGGCCAGCAGAACTACTCCGCTGGCCAGGGCCTGGCCCAGGAGGCGGTGAGGGAGTTCGGCCTGAAGGCGGGCGCCAAGGTCGTGGTGATCGACCACGAGCCGACCAACATCTCCCTGAACCAGCGGCTCCAGGGCGTGCGGGCGGCCTTCAAGGTGGTAGGGATCACCCCGACGGTCATCAACACTTCGGACAACATCTCCCAGGGTGCGTCGATCGTGGGCGCTTACTTCACGACCCACAAGAACCTCGCGGCCGTGCTCACGCTCGGCACCACGGGTACAGACGAGGTCGTCCAGGCCATGTCCTCGTCGGGCACGCACCAAAAGATCGGTGCCATGGACCTCGACTCGTCGACGCTCAGCTACATCGAGCGGGGCATAGTCGCTTACACGGTCGACCAGCAGCCCTACCTGCAGGGCTACTTGAGCATCGTGGAACTGTTCCTCGACGCCACCGAGGGCGCGGCACCCGTGCCCATCTCCACGGGGCCGGTGTTCCTCACGTCGAAGAACGTGAGGGCGTTGGCCAAGTACGTCGCGCACACGGGCTTCTAGTCCCCAGACGCCTCTTCGGACCGCAATGACAGCGGCACAAGCAGGCACCAACCAGCAGGTGCTCGCAGGAGCGGGCCCTGCTGGCCCTCCGGGGCGAGGAGGGCCCGCCGGCGCAGCAGCGCGCACGTCCCGCCTCGGCAGCAGCAGCCTTGCCTTCCGCATCTTGCGCCAGCGGGAGACCGGCATCGTCCTGGTCGGCCTGCTCATGTTCGTGGTGTTCTCGGTCCTCTCCAACGGGACCTTCGACAGTGTGGAGAACTGGGGCGGGATAACGAGCACGGCCGCCGAGCTCGGCATCGTGACCATCGGCGTGGCGCTCCTCATGATCTGCGGCGAGTTCGACCTCTCCGTCGGGGCAAACTTCTCCTTTGCCGCCCTCGTAATGGCGACCATGATCCAAGACCATTACCCGCCCGGCGCGGCTCTCGTCGTGGCCCTGGCCATCGGGGCGGGCATCGGCCTGCTGAACGGCCTCGTGACCGTGACCTTGGACATCCCTTCGTTCATAACGACCCTCGGTGCTTTTTTCTTGTGGACCGGGGTCACCCTCATCGTGACCGGTGGCGAAACGGTCACGATCCTGCCGCCGACACCGGCCTTGCTCAACGTGCTCGGCGGGATGCTCGGGAGCCAGATCCGCTCCGAGCTCCTGTGGTGGCTCGGGCTGGCGGTCGTCGTCGGCGTGGTGCTCCAGCGGACGGTGACGGGCAACTGGTTCTTCGCCGTGGGCGGCAAGAGGCTCGCGGCCGTGGAGGCGGGGGTGCCGGTGACCCGCACCCGCGTGCTCGCCTTCGTGATCTGTGGCCTCTTTGCGGCTTTCGCCGGCGCGGTGCAGCTCGGCCACCTTGACTCGATGTCTGCTTCGTTCGGCACCACCTACCAGCTCGAAGCGATCGCCGCCTCTGTCGTGGGCGGCTGCGCCCTGATGGGTGGTCGCGGGTCCATGCTCGGCGCCGTGGTGGGGACGTTGATCCTCGCCATGCTCGACAGCGGGCTTATCTTGAGCGGTGTTTCGCCCTACTGGTACGAGGCCGTCGTCGGTGTGATATTGGTGGCGGCCGTGGCCATGCACACCCGCGTCGGGCAGCTCGTGTCGGGGGCCGGGGCATGAGCGCGGCAGCCGGCCCCACGCCGGGCACGGCCGGCGCCCCCGCCGGGGCGGCGCCCTGGTTCGAGGCACGGGGCGTGAGCAAGCACTTCGGCGGGGTTGTGGCCCTGGACGGCATCGACCTCGCGTTTTATCCCGGCCAGATCGTGGGCCTGATCGGGGACAACGGGTCGGGCAAGTCCACGTTCGTGAAGATCGCTTCGGGTGTGTACCAACCAAGCCGCGGGTCCTTCGCCGTCGGAGGAAAGGAAGTCAGGTTCCGAAACGCGGCCGACGCCCGCCAGGCCGGCATCGAAACTGTCCACCAAGACCTCGGCCTCGTCGATTCCATGAGCATCGTGCGCAATTTCTTCCTCGGTGCCGAGGTCCGCAGGGGCCCGTTCTTGGACCTGCGCCGCATGCGCAGGGAGACCAACAGGATGCTGGAGGAGATCGGGCTCGGCAACCTGCGCGACCTCGGTCAGGACGTGAGCCGCCTCTCCGGTGGTGAGCGCCAGGCGATCAGCATCGGACGGGCGGTGGCGTTCGAGAAGAAAATGCTGATCTTGGACGAGCCGACGTCGGCATTGTCGATCGCGGAAACGGAAAAAGTCTTCGAGTTTATGCGCCGGGCGAGACAACGAGGGCTGGCCGTCGTCTGCGTCATGCACAACCTCGCCCAGGTGCGCGACGTGGCCGACCGCTTCGTCGTGTTTTGGCACGGCAAGAAGGTCGTCGACGTAACCAACGAGGGACAGAGCGAGCAGGAGCTGGCGGGCTACATCATCAAGGGCAAACTGAGCGAGCTCGGCATCGACCAGTCTTCGCTCGACACGGGAGCGCTGCGCGTTCTCGCCCAAGAATGAGCGCCGGCACCGCCGGTGGGGCGGCGACCGGGGCAACTGGCAGGGCGAGGCTCGCGGTCGCGGGGCTCGGCCGGATGGGCCGTGTGCACGCTCGCAACCTCGCCCGCTCGTGCCCCTCTGCCGAGCTCGTCGCGGTGTTGGACACCCGTCCCGAGGTCGCCCGGCCACTTGGCGAGGAACTCGGTGCCCGGGTCGTGGCGAGCTACGAAGAACTATTGGCCGACACGGCCGTGGACGCCGTGGTGGTCGCTGCACCCACGGCCGCTCACGCCGGGATGGTCCTCGAAGCCGTCCGGGCGGGCAAGCACGTCTTCTGCGAAAAGCCGATCTCACTGGAACGAGGTTCGACCGTGGAGGTCGTCGAGGCGCTCTCGGCCAGCAGCGTATGCTTCCAGGTCGGTTTCCACCGGCGCTTCGACCCCGCTTTCGTGGCGGTGGCGGAGCGGGCCGAGGCTGGTGAGCTCGGGGAGGTCCTCTTGTACCGCGCCAGCCAGCGCGACAAGGCGTCTCCGGCGCCGGAGTTCATCGCCGGATCCGGAGGGATCTTTGTCGACATGGGCATCCATGATTTCGACACGGCTCGCTGGTTGGTGGGAGAGGTGGAGAGCGTCAGCGCCCACGGCGCTCCCTGGCGCGACCCCGCCTTTGCGGCTACGGGCGACTACGAGAGCGCCGTGGTGGTGCTCCGCTTCGCCGGGGGCGCCCTCGGCGCCCTGGACATCTCGCGGGTGGCCGGGTACGGCTACGAAAGCTCTCTCGAGATCATGGGGGCAAAGGCGACCGTGCGCGTCGACGACCCGTTTTCCGCCCGCTACGAGTGGCGGGAGGCCGGGGCTGCCAGCCGGCCCCTCGTCGAGAGCTACGACCGCCGCTACGGCGCCGCGTTCGCCGCGGAACTGGAGCACTTTGCTCGCTCGGTGCTCGCCGGCCAGCCCGCCGAGCCTTCGGGCGCCGATGCCCTGGCCGCGTTCGACGTTGCCCAGGCGGCGGCCGAGTCGTGCCGATTGGGCGCGCCGGTTGCCGTCCCCCCCCGCCCTGGCTCGCCGAGCACGCGCCGAGACGGTACGTAGGGGCCCAGAGCCGAGACGCCAAGATGCCGGAGTGGCCCGAGAGGGCGAACCGGTCCAGGAAGGAGACTGAAACGAAATGCGAGCACCGGAGGGAAGCGTGCTGGAGCGCCTGGCGGGGGCCCCGATCTCCTGGGGCGTCTGCGAGGTGCCCGGTTGGGGGGTGATGCTGCCCCCCGAGCGCGTGCTGGCGGAGATGCGCGGGCTCGGCCTCTTGGGCAGCGAGCTCGGGGCGCTCGGGTACCTGGGCGACGAACCCCGACAAATCTACGACCTTTTGGCCCGCTTCGGCCTCGGGGCGGTCGGTGGCTTCGTGCCGGTCCCAGGCCTGTACGACAAGTCCCTCCGGGCGGGGGCGGAGGATGCCGCTGAGCGGGCGGCGAGCCTTTTGTCCGGCGCCGGCGGGACCTACTTCGTCACGGCGGCGGTGGTCGACGAAGGCTGGTCGGAGCCGTTCGAGCCGAGCCCCGGGCAGTGGGACGACTTCGCCGAGGGCCTCGACATGGTGGACCGGGTGTGCGCCCGCTACGGTCTGCGCCAGGTGCTCCACCCCCACGTCGGCACCCTGGTGGAGCGGGCCAGGCACATCGACGCCGTGCTGGACCGCTCGGACGTGGCCTTCTGCCTCGACACGGGCCATTTCTCCATAGGCGGCGCCGACCCGGTCTCATTCGCCCAGCGCCATGGTGACAGGGTCGAACTGGTCCACCTGAAAGACGTCGACCTCTCGCTCGCGCCGGCGGTCATCGAGCACAAGACGAGCCTGCTCGAGGGGACGCGTGCCGGGCTGTTCCGCCCCCTCGGGCGCGGGAGCGTAGACATTGCCGGTACGGTCAGGGCGTTGGAGGCGGCCGGTTACCGGGGTTGGTACGTGTTCGAGCAGGACACGACCATTGACGAAGCCGTCGCCGGCGGGGCCGACCCGGCTGGCGAGGTGAGGGCATCGATCGAGTACCTCCGGGGTGCACTTTGAGCGCGCCCGGCAA
>JAJZYO010000041.1 GCA_021798075.1 Actinomycetes bacterium | reverse complement strand
CACCCGGCCCAGCTCGCCGGCGCCGGGCCGGTGCCCGGGTTGGGGGCGGCCGACTCAGTCCGCTCCGACTCGGAGGGCCCCAAGTCAGCCCGCTCCGAGAGCTGCCAGGACGAACGCCTGCACCCTTGCCTCGTCGCGCCACGCGTCGTAACGCCCGGAGGGGCCTTGGTGGCCTGCCCCCATTTCGGTTCTGAGGAGGAGCGGGTTGTGGTCGGCCTTGGTGGCCCGGAGCTTGGCCACCCACTTGGCCGGCTCCCAGTAGCCGACGCGAGGGTCGTTCAGCCCGGCCGTCACGTACATGGCGGGGTAGTGGGCGTCATGGACGTTGTCGAAGGGGGAGTAGCTCTTCATGTACGCGTACGCCTCGGCCTGGTCTCGAGGGTTTCCCCATTCCTCCCACTCGGTAACGGTCAAGGGGAGGGTCTCGTCGGACATCGTGGTCACGACGTCCACGAAGGGCACTTCTGCCACGACGGCCTGGAACAGGTCGGGGCGCATGTTGGCCACCGCACCCATCAGCAGGCCGCCGGCGCTCCCGCCCCGTATGGCGAGGCGGCGGGGCGAAGCCCAGCCGTCGGCGACGAGCTTTTCTGCGCACGCGATGAAATCCGTGAAGGTGTTGCGTTTGTTCAGCAGGCGCCCCTCCTCGTACCAGTGCCGGCCCATCTCGCCCCCGCCCCGCACGTGGGCTATGGCAAAGACCACGCCCCGCTCCAAGAGGTTGAGCCGGGTGAACGAGAAGGCCGGCTCGGTCGGCAGCTCGTAGCTGCCGTACCCGTAGAGGAGGCAGGGGGCGCTCCCGTCGGGCACCTGGTCCCGCCGGCAGACGAGCGAGACCGGGACTCGGGCCCCGTCGGGCGCGGTCGCCCAGAGCCGCTCGCTGCGGTAGGTGGACGGGTCGTAACCCCCGCCCACGGTGGCCTGCTTGATGACGCTGCGCCGCCGGCGGGCCATGTCGTACTCGATGCTCGAGGGCGGGCTGGTGAGCGAACTGTAGGAGAAGCGCACGAGGTCGCTCTCCCACTCGGGGTTGGCTTCGGCGCCCAGGCTGTAGGCGGGCTCGGGCTGGGCTACGACGTGCTCCTCGCCGCCGTCGAGCGCCACGACCCGGAGCTGCTCCAGCCCGCCGGCCCGCTCGAGCACGAGCAGGTGCCGGGCGAAGGCGTCCACTGCCGAGACCTTGACTTCGGGGCGGTAGGGGACGAGGGGGCGGAGCGCCGACGGGTCGTTCTCGCCGAGAGCGAGCTCGTAGACGGCGAAGTTGTCGAGCTTTTCGCCAACTGGTCCGCAGTTGGTGCGGACGGCCCACGCGTCGCCCTGACCCGGGCGGCGGATGTGGTCGACGTCGTACTCGACGGCCTCGCGCCGGGCCAGGAGCAGGTGGGGGTGGGCCCGGTCCTTCTCGGCGTCCATGTAGCGCACCTCGCTCGACATCTTGGAGTGGCTCTCGACGAGCACGTAGCGCTTGCTCCTGGTGAGGCCGACCGAGACGAAGAAGCGCTCGTCGTCTTCCTGGTAGACGAGCTGGTCGTGAGCCGAGGGGGTGCCGAGCGTGTGCCTCCACACCTGCCAGGGGCGCATGGCCTTGTCGGGCCGCACATAGTAAAACGACCTGCACCCGGTGGACCAGGCCGAACCGTAGTAGACGTCGTCCACCACGTCGGGCAGGTCGTGGCCGGAACCGAGGTCCTTGAAGCGCAGCTTGTAGCGTTCGCTCCCGTCGTGGTCGACGGCGTAGGCGAGCACCTCGCCGTCGGGGCGGATGTCGAAGACCCCGAGGGCGAAATAGGCGCCGTCGCCGGCCAGTACGTTTTCGTCGAGCACGACCTCGCCGGGGTGAGCCTGCACCGCGGGGTCGTGGCCGGCTTCCTCGGGCGGGGGAGTCCCGTCCCCGGCCACTCCTGCCCCCGGCAGGGCGGCCCTGGCTGCCACCAGGACCTGAGCGGCCGAAAGGCCGCGGTTGGGGTCGGCCCGGCGGCAGTGGACCGGGTACTGCTTGCCGGCCAGCGTCCTCGACCAGTACCACCAGCCGCGGTGCCAGACCGGGGCCGAGACGTCGGTCTCGGCGACCCGAGCGCGGATCTGTTGGAACAGCTGGTCTTGGAGCTCGAGGGTCGGGGCCATCACCGCCTCGGTGTAACGGTTTTCTGCCTCCAGGTACTCGCTGACGGCAGGGTCGTCCCGGTTGGCGAGCCACTGCCAGTCGTCGGGACGGGTGTCGCCGTGGGCAGTGTGCGTCGAGGGCCGGCGGGGCGCGATGGGAGGCGGCGTAGTGAGCGAGAACATCGCAGTACATCTAACAGGCCCAGTTCCGTACAGTGAGGCCGGTCAGCCGGCGAGGGCCAGTGGAGGCAGAGTGGCAGAGGTCACAAACGACCCCGAAGAGGCGGCTCGTCTGGTCGCCGGGGGCACCCCCGTGGTGCTAGTCGGTCCCGACGCCTTGGCGCTCGGCCGCTTCGCCGCCTCCGTTACCGGCACCGCCGGCAACGGCACCGCCGGCAAGTGCCTGCTCGCTGTGCTTGTGGGCGACCTCTCGGACCCCGCCGTGTCGGGAGCAGCGTCTCAGATGGCCGCGGAACTGTGGCCCTCCGCCGGCACCGGCCCGCTCTGACCAAACTGGCGTTTGCCTACTGACGTGGTCGTACCCGCTGGGAAGGCTTGACGGCTAGGTGGGCAGGGTTGTTACTATCGACGTAGGAGAAATTCCGAAGGGAGTTCGCATGGCGACAACTGCGCAAGAACTCGACCTGGGCCGCTACCAGCTCGGCTGGAGCGATGTCCAGGACTTCTACGTGTTCAAGCCCAAGAAGGGGCTCAACGAGGACATCGTGCGGGAGATGTCCTGGATGAAGGGCGAGCCCCAGTGGATGACTGACCGCCGGTTGAAGGCGCTCCGTTACTTCGAGCGCCGCCCCATGCCGACCTGGGGCGGGGACCTGTCGGGCATCAAGCTGGACGACATTTTCTACTACATCAAGCCGACCGACAAGCAGGTCGACGCCTGGGAGCAGCTGCCCGAGTCGGTGAAGGCGACCTACGACAAGCTGGGCATCCCCGAGGCCGAGCGCAAGTACCTGGCCGGCGTCACAGCCCAGTACGAAAGCGAGGTCGTCTACCACCGCAACCGGAGCGAGCTCGAGAAGCAGGGAGTGCTCTTCTCCGACATGGACACCGCGCTTCGCGAGTACCCCGACATCGTGAAGCAGTACTTCGGGAAGATAATCCCCGCCAACGACAACAAGTTCGCGGCGCTCAATTCGGCCGTCTGGTCCGGGGGGTCGTTCATCTACGTGCCTCCGGGCGTGAAGGTGGAGATGCCTCTCCAGGCCTATTTCCGCATCAACGCCGAGAACATGGGCCAGTTCGAAAGGACGCTCATAATCGCCGACGAGGGCGCGCAGGTCCACTACATCGAGGGTTGCTCGGCCCCCGTGTACTCCACCGACTCGCTGCATTCCGCCGTTGTCGAGATCGTGTGCAAGCGGGGTAGCCGGGTCACCTACACGACCATCCAGAACTGGTCCAACAACGTGTACAACTTGGTGACCAAGCGTGCTTTCGCGGAAGCGGAGGCGCACATGGAATGGATAGACGGCAACATCGGAAGCCAGCTGACGATGAAGTACCCGTCGGTTTACCTGATGGGCCCGAAGGCCTCTGGTGAGGTGCTCTCGGTCGCTTATGCCGGCGCCGGCCAGCACCAGGACGCCGGGGCCAAGATGGTCCACGCCGCGCCGGAAACGACATCGACGATCGTGTCCAAGTCGATCTCCAAGGACGCCGGCCGCACGTCTTACCGGGGCCTCGTGCGTTTCGAGGAAGGCGCCAAGCGTTCCAAGAGCTTCGTGCGCTGCGACGCCCTCTTGCTAGACGAGCAGTCTCGTTCGGACACCTACCCTTACATCGAGTTCGGCGAGCACGACGCCCAGGTCGGCCACGAGGCGACGATCTCCAAGGTCGGTGACGACCAGCTCTTCTACTTGATGAGCCGCGGCCTTTCCGAGCAGCAGGCGATGAGCATGATCGTCAACGGCTTCATCGAGCCGGTCACCCGGACCCTGCCGATGGAGTACGCAGTCGAATGGAGCCGGCTGATCGAGCTCCAGATGGAAGGCAGCGTCGGCTGACGGCTAGCCGGCGGGCCGCGGGCACAGGCCAGCCCTAAGATCCGGGGCTATGGCCGCGGCGCTCGCACTGGCGATCATGTTGGTGGTGGTGGTCGCCGTGGTGAGCCTGGCCGTCAATTCCCAGGCCCAGGTACCTGGCGCCCAGCGGGCGGGCTCACCTCGCAGCGGGCGCACCGGGCACCCGGGTTCGGGCCCCTCCGCACCGAGGTCGCCGCGGCGCCCACCGCGTGAGAAGGGTGAGCGGGCCAAGGGCGAGCGTGGCAAGGACCGCGCCGGCCCGGAGCAGGCCCGGCGTGAGCAGCCGGCACCGTCGGAGAAGTCGAGCGATCCCGACCAGGTTTTCGGGGACCTCCGCCCGCTCAACAAGACGGCCAAGGCGGTGGTGCTTTCGGTGGTCGACGAGCGCACGCTCGGGCCGGTCACGCGCTGCCGCTTGACGCTTCGCGTGGAGCCGGGCGGAGAGGACGCCTTCGAAGTCACAGCGAGGGTCGCGTTCCCGACGCCCGAGGAACGCGCCAGGGTCAAGGTCGGGGCGACGGTCGCGGTTCGGTACGACTCCGAGGACCACCGCCGCATCGTCGTCGAAACGGACAAGCCGGCCGGGGACTGAGGGCCCTTGGCCGGCGATTACGTGTGCCTCGGCCCCCGCGCGCCCGGCCCCCGCGCGTTCGGCCCCCGCGCGTTCGGCCCCCGCGCGTTCGGTCCCGGTACCCAAAATCACCCGCTCGCCTAGACTGGCCGCCAACATGAAACTCCCCCCTGCTTTCAGCGCGGACGCGGCTTGCGCCCTACCCGGGCCGGCGTGGCTGCGCGAGCGCCGTTTAGCGTCATGGGAGAGCTTGGCGGCTTGCGAAGCACCTGCCGAGTCGGAGGAGATCTGGCGTTACAGCCGCATCGACGACCTGGACCTCGCCGGTTACAGGCTGGGTGAGCCGGGCTACGCCGGGCCCATTGACCCGGCTGGCCTGCCGGATGGCGTGGCCGAGCTGGTGGGCGCGGCCGGGCCCGAGGCCACGGTCGTGGTGTCGAGGAACGGCGGCGAGGCGTCGGTTTTGCACCCCCAGCCGGGGCTGTCGGTGTCGCCGGCGGAGGTGCGGCCTCTTGGCGGGCCCGGCGAGCCCATCCCCGCGCCAAGTGGCCAGAGGCTTGACGCCTGGGTCAGTTTCAACGGGGCGTTCGTGTTGGCGCCGTGGAGGGTCACGGTCGCGCCCGGCTCCGCCCTGGCTCACCCGGTGGTCATCGTGCACTGGCTCGACGCGGTAGGGGCGGCGCTTTCCCCCCGCCTCGAGGTCGAGCTCGGCGATGGCGCCGAGGCGCACGTGCTCGAGGTCGTAGCGGGGGCGGACGTTGCCATGCTGGTGGTGCCGCTGTCGGAGCTGGCCGTCGGCCGAGGGGCACGGCTCGGCTTCGGGCAGGTGCAGTTGCTCGGGCGAGCCGCCTGGCAGCTCGGCAACCAAATGAGCAGGGTGGCCTCGGGCGGGGCGCTCCGCTCGATGACCGTGGCTTTGGGCGGCTCGTACGCCAGGGTGCGCACGGACTCGGTGCTCGAAGGCGAGGGTGGCGACACCGAGCTGCTCGCCGCTTATTTCGGCACCGGGGACCAGATGCACGACCTGCGGACCGTGCAGCACCACGCAGCCCCTCGTAGCCGCTCGGACCTGTTGTTCAAAGGAGCTGTGGCCGACGAGGCGCAATCGGTGTATTCCGGCCTGATAAGGGTCGAAAAAGGAGCACGCGGCACAAACGCCTTCCAGACCAACCGCAACCTCGTCCTTTCCGAGGGGGCGCGGGCCTATTCGGTGCCCAACTTGGAGATCGAGGACAACGACGTTCGCTGCTCGCACGCTTCTGCGGTGGGGCCGGTGGACGAGTCGCAGCTTTTCTACCTGGAGAGCCGGGGAGTACCGGCGGCCGTGGCTGAAAGGCTCATAGTGCTCGGGTTTATGGACGACGTGCTCGAACGTTTCCCGGTCGCGGGGGTGCTCCCGTGGCTCCGGAGGGCGTTCGCAGACAAGTTTTCGACGAGGCGCCCCCATTGAGCCAGGAGGTAAGGGTGAAGCTGGCGGACCTTCCCGAAGGGGCGGCCGTGCACGTCGAGGGGGGCCGCTCGGGCCTGTGCCTGGTGAGGCTCGGGTACGACGTTTTCGCCGTCGAGGACCGCTGCAGCCACCAAAACTGGCCACTTTCCGACGGCGAGGTCGACCCTGCTGACTGCAGCATCGAGTGCACCAAGCACGGGAGCACCTTTTCACTGAAAGACGGGCAGCCGCTGTGCCTCCCTGCCACTCAGCCGGTGGCCACTTATGCCGTGTGCCTCGAGGGTGACGAAGCGGTGGTGAGCGTCCCATGAGCGACCTCGTCGTCGAGGGCCTCCACGCGAGCGTCGCCGGGAGGGAAATATTGCGGGGGGTGGACCTGCGGGTGGGCGGCGGGGAAGTCCATGCGCTGATGGGCCCGAACGGTTCGGGGAAGTCCACGCTCTCCCATGTCCTCGCCGGCCGGCCAGGTTACGAGGTGACCGCCGGCAGCGTCCGTCTCGACGGGGTCGAGCTGCTTGGGCTGCCGGCGTGGGAAAGGGCGCAGGCGGGGCTGTTCTTGGCCTTGCAGTACCCGATCGAGGTGCCGGGGGTGAGCGTGTACGACGCGCTCGGGGAGTCGATGGAAGCGGCCGGGCGCGAGCGCGGCCGGGTACGCGAGCTCGTGGGCGCCGAAGCCCGCCGCATAGGCCTCGACGAAGCCCTGCTTACCCGGGCTCTAAACGTCGACCTTTCCGGCGGCGAGCGCAAGCGCAACGAGATCCTCCAGCTCGCCGTCCTCCAGCCCAAGGTCGCCGTGCTGGACGAGATCGATTCCGGTCTCGACATCGACGCCCTTACGGCAGTCGCCCGGCGGGTGGCGCAGCTCGCCGCCGAGTCGGGTACCGGCGTGCTCGCCATCACCCACTACCAGAGGCTGCTCTCCGAGCTTGCCGCCGACAAGGTGCACGTGCTCTCGGCTGGCCGGGTGGTGCAAACGGGGGGCCCCGAGCTCGCCTTGGAGCTCGAACGGACGGGCTACGCGGCCTACGGCGGCGAGCAGGAAGAACCCGGCGAGCCCGCCGTGGCCCGCCGCCCGCGTCCTCTGGTCTGAACCGCCGGTGGGCTAGTCGCCCTTGGGGCGGCGCTTGCCGTGCTCTGTTTCGCGCCTTCCCTGGTGGTGGCCCACCTTGTAGCCCACCCAGCCGGCGGCGACGGCGAGCACCACGTACTCGGCTATGCGGAGGGCGAGGTCGAATATGCCCTGGAAGAGGCCCCAGGCCAGTATCCCGGCGACGATCACCACGACGGCGACTGCGAGCTTGCTCTTGGTGCTGCCTCGCCCGCGAAGCTTTTCCTCGCCCGCGCCCTTCGGTTGGCCCGCCTTGGGCCGAGCGAGCGTGCGGGCCGGGCCGCCGTTGAGCCCTTCCAACTCGAGCGAGGAGCCCGGCTTGTCAGCGACCGTGGTCGTGTTGCCTGCGCCGCCCGCCGTCCGGGCGAGCGTGCTGCAAATGAGGCACTGGCCCTGCGGGAAGCCATGGGTGCAGTTCGCCACCGGGACCAGAGTACGCCCGCAGCGTCGCCAGCGGTTGGCGGGCCTTCTGGGGCCGCCCGGACCAGGCTCGAGGAGGCGTACTGGCCTAGGGGGGTTGGCCCCTCGAGCGTCAGCTGTCGGGGCGGTGTTCGCGCAGGTAGCGCTCCACTTCTGCCGCGATGTGCTCGCCCGACGCTGGGCGGAGGCGCGGGCCCTCCTCTCCTCCCCTGGCGTTGCCCGGGCCTCGGTGCTCGGCTTCCTCGTCTTGTGCCTCCAGCTTGTGCACATAAGCGGTGGCGTCCTCGTCGGAGGCCACGAGGTCGTCTATCTGGCGCTCGTAGGCAGCTGCGGCCATCTGCAACTCGGCCAGGTCCACCTTGGTGCCGAGCACGTGCGTGGCGCGCTCCACGAGCACCAGGGTGGCCTTGGGCGAGCTGCTCTGCGACACGTAGTGGGGGACGCTCGCCCAGAGGGACACGGTCGGGATGCCGGCCTGGCCGAGCGAATCGGACAGGACCCCGACGATGCCCGTCGGGCCCTCGTAGTACGAGGGCTCCACGCCGGCTAAGGCCGCCAGCTCGGGGTCGGCTGCACCGCCGGTAACGTGCACGGGCCGGGTGTGGGGGACATCTGCCAGGAGGGCACCGAGGAAGATGGCGGTGCCGACGCCGAGTTCGGTCGCGGCCTCCCGCAGTTCCCGGGCCAGGCTGCGCCAGCGCAGCTGGGGCTCGGGGCCAGAGAGGAACACGATGTCCTGTTCCCTGCCGGGGAGAGTGGCGCTGGCCAACTCGAGCTTCGGCCACTCGAGCCGCCTCGTCTGCCCGGACTCGAGGCGGACCTTAGGCCGGCTGGCGGTGAAGTCCCACAGCTCTTCGGCATCGAAGGACGCGAACTCATTGCCCCTCCACGCCCGGCTCAGGTAGGCGACCGCCCCTGAGGCGGCGTTGCCGGCGTCGTTCCAGCCCTCGAAGGCGGCGAGGAGCACCGGCCGGCGCAGCTCGGGCCGCTCGGCCCAGCGCAGGAGTGCCATTCCCTCGACGCTAGTCAGCGGGGGGGAGTGACGCGGTTGGCGTGGCACCTAGGGCCATGCCTAGCCTCTTCGGGCGTTTCGCGGCGCGGGTGGCCCAAACGGTGCCAGAACCTGTGATCGACTACGTGCGCCTCAACATCGTGGCCCGGGCTCTGTAGCAGGCCGGACCGCTAGGCTCGACCCACTGTGAGCCGCCTCAGCCACTCGGTCGAGCAGGTCAGCAAGCTGCTGGCCTCGGCAGACCTGTCTTCGGGTGCGGCCGTGGGCGAGCTTCTCGGCCACACCTACGAGCGCCGGCGCCTGGACCTCTCCGACCTTTCCCCGGTCGAGCAGGCCGCCCTGGTCGCGGGCCGCTGCGAGAACCTCCAGCCGACCGAGGAGGCCCTGACTGAGAGGGTGAAGGCTGCCGCCAGGGGGGGCCGGGGCTTCGTGGCCAAGTTCGGGATCGACCCGACGGCGGCTCAAGTGCACATAGGCCATGCCGTTCCCATGATCCTCCTCTCCCGGTTCCAGCGCATGGGCCACCGGGTGGTCTTCATCGTCGGCGACGTGACCGCCAAGATCGGCGACCCGAGCGGCCGTTCGGACGAGCGGCCGCCGCTCACGGACGCGGACATAGCCGCGAACCTCGCCACCTACCGCGAGCAGGTGTCGCCCTTCTTCGACTTCTCCCGGGCCGAGTTCCGCCACAACGGCGATTGGCTGCGCGCCGTCACCCTGCCGCGCTTGATCGAGGTCACTTCGCACGTACCCCTGTCGATGTCGCTCCAGCGCGAGGACTTCCGGGCACGTCTGGAGGCCGGGCACGGCCTCTCCCTCGCCGAGCTGCTCTACTCGGTCGCCATGGCCCTCGACTCGGTGGAGGTCAACTGCGACCTCGAAGTGGGGGGCGTGGACCAGTACCTCAACATGCAGATGTGCCGCAAGGTCATGGAAATTTGCGGCCAGGAGCCCGAGCTGGTCGCCACGGTGCCGCTCATCGAGGGCACCGACGGCACCGGGGCCAAGATGAGCAAGTCACGGGGCAACTACGTCCCCCTCGCGGCTCCGGCCGGCGAGGTGTTCGGCAAGCTCATGTCCGTCCCCGATCGCCTCGTTGTGCCCTACCTGCGGGCGTTGTCCGAGTGGCAGGACCCCGAGCTCGAACTGGTGAGGGAGCGCTTGGAGGGCGGCTCGCTCCGCCCGGTCGACCTGAAGCGGGCCATGGCTGGCGAGGTCACGGCAGCCCTCCATGGGGTGGAGGCAGCCATGCGGGCGAGAGACGACTTCGCGGCCCATTTCTCCCGCTCGAGCTACGCGGAGATAGGCGACATCCCCGTGGTGGAAGACGCTTCGCGGCCAGTAGCCGAGGTCGTGAAGGAGCTGGGCTTTGCCTCGAGCAACGGTGAGGTGCGCCGGCTGGCCGACCAGCGCGGGGTGCGCCTCGTGCTCGAGCCCGCCGACGGTGGCCCCCAGCAACAAGCCGTGCTCGGCCCCGACGAGGTCCGCGAGCTTCTTTCTTCCCTGTTGGCGACCAGGTTCGCCGACGGGGCGGGCACCCCGTACCTGAAGGTGGGCCGCAAGCTCGCCCGCGTCGCTCGGTAGGGCCGCACGGCCGCCCGGCCCGCCCCCGCCGGCGGGCTTGCTCCCGCGGGCAGATCTGCTCTCGACCGATTTCCCCGCGACTTCTGACCTCTTCGTTCACTGCTGACGCGTTCGGGGCGTATTTGGCCGCGAGGTGGACATTTTTCGACCGAGTCGGCATTTGTCGGTTGGAGCGGCTTGTCGAGAGCCTACGCCAGCGGGCGGGCCGGCCCCTCGCCGGCGCCGGTCGAGGTGATGGCGCTCGCGACCCGGTCGAGCTCGTTGCCCGAGAGCTCGAGCGTCGCCGCCGGCAGCCAGCCGTCGACCTGGGCGGCGCTGCGAGCGCCGACGATGGCCCCGGTCACGCCGGGCCAGGCGAGGGCCCAGGCCACGGCGACTGCGGCCACGGTCGTGCCCCTCTCGGCTGCAATGGGCCGGAGGGCGTCGGCCAGGGCGAGGTTGCGCTCGAGCCGCTCGCCTTGGAACTCGGGGCTCCTGGCCCGCCAGTCGTCTTTGTGGAGGCCGGCGACGCGCTCCGCGCTGAAGGTGCCCGTGAGGAGCCCGGCCTGCATCGGCGAGTAGACGATGACGCCCGTGGAATGGGCAGCGCACCACGCGATCTCGGCCGCCGCCGTGCGCCTTATCGCCGAGAACGGAGGCTGCAGGCTGTCGACGTGGCCGAGGCCTTCGGCGGCTTCGAGTTGGGCGACGCTGTGGTTGCAAAGGGCCGGGGCGCGGATCTTGCCTTCGTCTTTCAGCTCGAGCAGGGTTGACCAGTAGGACTCGAGCGGGGTGCCGTCTTCGGCGGGCCAGTGCAGCTGGTACAGGTCGATCCTGTCGACTTGCAGGCGGGTGAGCGAGGCTTCCACCTCCTCGCGGAGGCTCGCCGTCTGGCCCACCCGTCTGGCCGGCCTGTAACGGACGTAACTGTCCCACCGGAGCTCACAATTGGTGAATATGAAGTGGCGGTCTGCCGCCGGGATGC
>JAJZYO010000040.1 GCA_021798075.1 Actinomycetes bacterium | reverse complement strand
AGCGCGCTCGGGCGAAGAGGAGGTAGGGACCACCCTGGGTGACGAAGTGGCCACGGAGACCGTTACCCCAGCGGCCAGCAGCCAGCGTGCCAGGCAAGAGCGCACCGTCCTTCGGCCGCGCCTCCCGAGAAGGGGAAGGCGGGCTAAGGCCCAGATCGGGGCCGGCGAAGGGACCGAGGCCGGCGAAGAGACCGAGGCCGGCGAAGAGACCGAGGCCGGCGAAGAGACCGAGGCCGGCGAGGATGTTCTTGCCGAAGAGGAGGGCGTCGACGCGGCCGGCGAGGCGGACGCAGGCCAGGCCGAGGACGCCGAAGACGTGGGCGTGCACGTGGCCGTCCCCGCCAGTTCGGCGGAGGACGAGCAGGGCTAATAAAGTCCCGCTCGAAACCCGCCGGCGAGCTTCTGGCTCCGTCGGCGAGCTTCTGGCCGGCGGACTTCCGGCAGGGCCGGCGACCACCGTCGGCAGCTTTTTGGCGGCCGGTGACCACCGTCGGCAGCTTTTTGGCGGCCGGTGACCACCGTCGGCGCCTTCTGGCCGATTACTTCTGTCTCCTTCGTCCACCTCTGACGCGTTCGGGGCGTATTTGGCAACGAACGCGACATTTTTTAGCGAAGTGGACATTTTTCGCCACTCTGGCTGGCTAACGACGTCGGCGAGGAGCCGGCACCGGCCCGAGCGCCCGAGAGCGCCTTAGCACTTAGCGCCGGACCTGCGATCGCCGCGCCTCAGCGCTCTCGTGGCACCACCGTCCGCCCCGCCCGCCCCGCCGGCGCAGCCCTGCGCGCCCCAGCCCGTCCCCTTGCTCCGGCCGAGGACCGGGCGGCACGTGACAGTCGGCACAGGCGGGCTATCAGCACTTCGAGCACCCAGAGCGGCTCCCAGTCGAGCTTTCCCTTGAGCGCCAGCTCGGCGTCGGCCAGCGCCGTGATGGCGTCGCCGGCGCCGGCGGGGCCGAGCCGGCGAGCGGCATCGAGGGCCTTTTTGGCCGGGAACGTGCTCCGCCCTTTGGCGATGCCGAGGGCCGCAGCGGCATCTGCCTCCGACGCTACCGTAGGCGACTGCACCCGCAAGATGTTGCCGAAGTGGCGGTGCAAGATCGCCAGGACGACCAGCGGGTGGCGCCCTCCGGCGTCGGAGAGGCGGTGGAGGAGCCTGAGAGCGAGCTCGGTGTCGCCCCTGTCGATGGCGTCGGTCAGGTCCCAGGGCGGGACGGCACCGGGCTGGCCGAGGTAAGGAGCCAGCTCTGCCCGCCCGACCCGGGCACCTCTCCCATACGCGGCTTCGAGCACCGCGAGGAGTGCCCCGAGGCGGGAGAAGTCCTCGCCGAGGTGTGCCTCCAGGAGAGCCGCCGCCTCCCGGTCGAGCTTCACCGGCGCGCGCCCCAGGCGCTCCGTCAGCCAACCGTGCGCCTCCCTGGCCCCGACGTCCGTGGCGACGACCCTCGCCGCCGGCGACTGCTTGAAACCATTGACGAACTTGGCCGGCAGCTGCCCTCCTCCACCCGCCACCACCAACCTGCTCGTCGGGAGAGGGTGCTCGAGGTAGGACACAAGCGCCTGGAGCTGATCGGCGGGGAAACGCCCGGCGTCGCGTACGACCACGACCCGGCGGTCCGAAAGGAACGGGGGTGTCAAGCAGGCATCGGCCACCGCCCGCAGGTCCACGTCGTCGCCCGAGTAGTCCTCGACCACGAGCGAGCGGTCGGTGTCCCCCACCAGTTCTTTCACGACCTCCCCCACGGCCTCGGACACGAGGGTCGGTTCGTCGCCGGTGATGAGCCAGGCGAGAGTCGCCGCCGGCCCGCTCGCTGGGCCCGCCGGCCCGCTCGCTGGGCCCGCCGGCCCGCTCGCGGGGCCCGGCGCCCTGTCCGCCCCACCTCCCCGGCTTGCTGCCACGCCCCTGCTCACCCCTCTCCGGGCGTCGCTCCCACGACGCAGCTCACGCCGCCTCCAGGACAGCTGCGATCATGTCCCTCACCCGGCGAGTCGCTTCGACGAAATGGGTGCGCAGCACCCGGCAACCGAGGGTCACGCCGAGAGCTTGGGCCGCGAGGGTCGCCTCCCGACGTTCGTTGATGCCTAGGCCGAGCAGTCCACACAGGAAGTCCTTGTTGGACGCGGCGAGCAAGAGCGGGTAGCCGAGTCCGGCAAAGGTCTCCGAGGTTCCGAGCAAAGCCAGCGACTGGTCGGTGTCCTTGCCGAGGTCGAGGCCCGGGTCGATGACTATGCGCTCGCGCGGTATGCCGGCGGCTTCGGCGCGGGCGGCCCGGTGGCGGAGGTACGTGTACACCTCCCCCACGACGTCGTCGTAGACGGGGTGGGGGTCCAAGACCCGAGGCGCCAGGCGGATGTGGGTGGCGACCACGCTCGCGCCCGCGGCTGCAGCGGCCGGCAGGTACCCGGGGTCGGCGAAACCGCTTATGTCGTTGCCGAGCACTGCCCCGAGCCGGAAAGCCTCGGCCGCCACAGGCGCACGCCAGGTGTCGACCGACACGGCCACGTCGAAGCGGTCCACGAGGCCCTCGACCGCCGGCAGTAACCGGTCCATCTCCTCGGCCTCGCCCACCTCGGGCCCGACGCCTGCCTTCACCGCCCCGACGTCGATTATGTCGGCGCCCTCCTCCACGATCTCGGCTGCGCGCCGCCAAAAAGCGCCCCACTCCCACGTGACGCCGTGGTCGTAGAAGGAGTCCGGGGTCCTGTTGATGATGCCCATGACTAGGGCCCGAGTGGAAATGTCAAGGCGCCGGCCGCCCAAGTCGAGCACCTCCGCTCGAGCACCTCCTCCAGGGACTTTCGCCCCGTTGCCCGGGGGGACAAGCCCCTCAGAGAGATCCGACATCTCCGGGCGCAACCGGGGAAGAACTGGCACGGGCAGCTGGCATGGCGCGTCGAAGACTAGCTCGCCGAGGGGTGAGCCCCGGGTCAGAACAGCCTGGCCGTCAGCGCTTTGCGGTACTCGCCGACCCGGGCGTCCTCGGGCCCCATGACCTCCAGGAGGTCTAGGTACTCCTGCTTGGCGGCGGGGTCGCCCTTCACCCTGTCCAACAGCGCGTCGAGCCTCGCCGTGATGGTGCCGGCGCCGTCAGTGGCCTCCCCGCCGACTCGCGCCAGCGCCAAGAGGTGCCGGACCTCGGAAGTCTCCGGTATGCGCGAGAGCAGCTGGAGTGCCTCGTTTCGCGACTCGTCCGTCCCCCGCTCGACGAGGAGGGTAGCAAGGGAAATGATGGCCGTCTCGTTGCCGGGCTCCCGCTCCAAGGCGCTGCGCAGTGAGGCCTCGTCGCCCGCGGCGACCATTTCGTCCACTTCGGTCGGCGCGGGTGCCACCCCGGCCAACCAGTCCCTTACTGCCGGCTCGGGCTGGGCGCCTATGAACCCGCTCACGACCCGCCTGTTGCGCAGGGCGTACACCGCGGGTATGGACTGCACCTGGAAGGTCGCGGCCGCGCGCGGGTTGTTGTCGACGTCGACCTTCGCCAGCGCCACCTCCCCTTGGCGCTCGGCCACCACTTTCTCCAATATCGGCCCGAGTACGCGGCACGGCCCGCACCAGGCCGCCCAGAGGTCGACCACAACCGGCACCTGCATCGAACGCTCGAGGATCTCTGCCTCGAAGGTGGCATCTGTCACATCTATGGCTACACTCATTGTTATCCTCCGGGCCAGGGTAACGCCTGCGGCAACGAGCGCATTCCCGGGCCGCCATCCAACTAGTCTGCCTAGCCGAACAACGATGAGCCTTGCCCAGATCACCAACTGGCCCGAGCTCGACCATCCCGTCCTTGTGCTCGGGATGGAGGGTTGGGTCGACGCCGGAGGCGCGGGGAGCCAGGCCGTGAGCACATTGATGGAGACGTTCCCGCGCGAGGTCGTCGCCACGTTCGACTCCGACGCGCTTATCGACCACCGCTCCCGCCGGCCCATAATCCGCATCTCGCACGGCATCCACGGCCCTCTCGCCTGGCCCGAGCTGCGCCTCTACGCAGCTACCGAGACGGGCGGACGGAGCCTCCTCATCCTCGCCGGCCCCGAGCCTGACCTGCGCTGGCACGAGTGGAGCGCCGAGGTCGTGTCGATCGGCCAGCGCCTTGGTGTCGAACTCGTGGTGGGCCTCGGCGCGTTCCCCGCCCCCGTGCCCCATACGAGGCCCGTCCGCCTCGCTGCTTCGGCCGGGAGCGAGCAACTCGCGGGCAGCATAGGGTTCCTGCCCGCCACCATCGACGTGCCGGCGGGCGCGCAAGCCGTCCTGGAAGTGGCCTTCGACCAGGTCGGTGTGCCCTCTGTCGGGATCTGGGCGCGTGTGCCGCACTACGTTTCCGGCACTGCCTACCCGGAGGCGGCGGCCGTGCTCCTCGACAAGCTGGCCGAGCTCTCCGGGCTCCACATCGACACCTCCCTCCTCCACGACGCCGGGCGGGTTACTCGCGACAACATCCAGACGCTCATCGAGCGGAGCGGAGAGCACCGGGCCATGGTGCGCAAACTGGAAGCCGAGCACGACTCGGAGCTAGGCCCGGCGGCATCCCCGTTCACCGAAGTGCCGACCGGGGACGAGATCGCAGCCGAGCTCGAGAAGTTCCTGCGGGGCGAGGGCCACCCGGAGGGCTGAGGACCGGGCCCGGCGCTAGGGCCACGAGGGCTGAGGACATGCGCGAGCGCGAAGGGCGCACTCTCGTCAGGGGACGATGTTGACGAGCGTGGGCGGGCGGGCCACCACGCGCCTCGGTTGGCGGCCGTCCAGCTGGCCGGCCACCTTGGGGCTGGCCAGGGCCGCCGCGATGACCTCGGCCTCGGTTGCCGATGAGGGTACCTCGACGCGGTCCCGCAGCTTGCCGTTCACCTGGACGACGAGCACGGCGGTGTCCTCGGCCAAAAGGGCGGGGTCGGCCTCGGGCCAGGCCTCGGCGTGGACCCGAGACCCTGGGCCGTGGCGGCGTTCCCACAGCTCAGCGGCGACGTGGGGTGCCATCGGCGCCAGGAGCTTCAGGAGCGTGTCGACCGAAGCGGCCAGGTCCTCCCGGCGGGCGCCGCCCTGGGCGTAGCGGTACAGCAGGTTGGTGTGCTCGCGGAGAGCCGCCACCGCGGTGTTGTAGGACCAGCGCTCGAAGTCCCTGGTGACCCTTTCCACCACCTTGGCCGTGGCGCGCGCCAACTCGTCGTCTTCGCGGCGGCGCTCCCTCTCGCCGCCGGGGCAACCCTCGGCCTCGTCGTCCGCCAGCCGCCACACACGGTCGAGGAAGCGCCGGCAGCCTTCGATCACCTCCTCGGTCTGCGCGGTCCAGTCGAAGTCGTCCGCCGGCGGGCCGACGAATAGGTGGAAAACCCTGAGCGCGTCGGCGCCCACCGTGTCGTATATGTCCTCGGGTGCGACCAGGTTGCCCTTGGACTTCGACATCTTCGTGCCTTCCATGCGGATCATGCCCTGGGTGAACAAGCGCTTGAAAGGCTCGCGCACCTCCTTCGGGGAAAGCCCGAGGTCGGAGAGCGCCCGGGTGAAAAACCTGGCGTAGAGCAAGTGCAAAATAGCGTGCTCGATGCCCCCGATGTACTGGTCCACCGGCATCCAGCGCCGGGCCGCCTCTATGTCGATGGGGACGGCCTCGTCCCAGGGGTCGCAAAAGCGCAGGAAATACCAGGAAGAATCGACAAATGTGTCCATCGTGTCCGTCTCGCGTTCGGCGGGCCCGCCGCACCGAGGGCACTTGGCCCGGAGGAACCCCTCGTGGTAACGGAGCGGTGACTGCCCCGTAGGCAAGAACTCGACGTCGTCTGGCAATAGCACCGGCAGTTCTTCCTCTGGTACGGGCACCATGCCGTCAACGAGGCAATAGACGACCGGGATCGGGCAGCCCCAGTAGCGCTGGCGGGACACCAGCCAGTCGCGCAGGCGGTAGTGCACGGCCTGCTGGCCGAAGCCGTTTTGTTCGAGCCAGGCTGTGGCCTTTTGCTTGGCCTCGGCCGTGCTCGTTATGCCGTCGAGCCACTCGCTGTTTATGCGCCGGCCGTCACCTGTGTAGGCTTCTCCCTCCCAGCCCTCGGGTGGCTCGACGGTGCGTATTACCGGCAGCCCGTAGGTTTTCGCAAATTCCCAGTCGCGCTGGTCCTCGGCCGGCACTGCCATGATCGCGCCTGTTCCATAGCTCATGAGGACGTAGTCCGCGAGGTATATAGGTACCTGTTTGGCGTTGAAGGGGTTTATGGCGTGGGCCCCTGTGAAAATGCCTCGCTTTTCGAGCGGCCCCTCGGAGGACTGCCGTTCGATCTCTGGCTCCTGGCGCACCCTTTCTATGAACGCTTCGACGTCCTCGCGCCGATCGGGCGTCACCAGCGCCGGCACGAGGGGGTGCTCGGGGGCCAGCACCACGAAAGTCATGCCGAACGCGGTGTCGGGGCGCGTCGTGAACACCTCGATCCGGTGCTCTGAACCGGCGACCTGCATGGTAAAACGGGCGCCCTCGCTCCGGCCGATCCAGTTGCGCTGCATCGTCTTCACGCGTTCGGGCCACTCGAGGTCGTCCAAGCCGGCGAGCAGTTCGTCTGCGTAGGAGGTGATGCGGTAAAACCACTGCTCCAGGTCGCGCTTTACGACCACGTCGCCGCTGCGCTCGCACGTGCCGTCAGCGAGCACCTGCTCGTTGGCCAGCACCGTGTTGCAGCCGGGGCACCAGTTGACCGGGGCCTTTTTGCGGTACGCGAGGCCGGCCTCCAGCAGGCGCAGGAAGATGACCTGGTTGAAGCGCATGTAGATGGGGTCGTGACTGCGCAGCACGCGTCGCCAGTCGTAGCCAGCGCCGAGCCGGCGGACCGAGCTCGTCAGTTCGGCGATGCGGGCCTCGGTAAAGACCCGGGGATGGGTGCCGGTCTTGATGGCCGCGTTTTCCGCCGGCAGGCCGAAGCTGTCGAAACCGAACGGGGACAGCACGGAGTAGCCCTGCATGGTCCGCCAACGCATGTTCAAGTCGCCGAAGGTGTAATTGCGCACGTGGCCCTGATGGGCGGGCCCGCTCGGGTAGGGGTACATGGAAAGCACGTAGAAGGGGGGGCGAGGGTCGTCGTTGCTGGCCCAGAACGCGTGCTCGGCCTCCCAGCGCTCCTGCCAGCGCCTCTCGACCTCCTGCGCGTCGTACGCGTAGTTCATCCCACCAGGGTAGTGAACCTGCCGGGCACTCCCCGTGGGGCCGCCGGCTGTTGTACGTTGCCTGGTGTGGCAGAGGCGACCGGCACCTTGACGGTGGGGCTCGGCGACCGGCGCTATGAGGTCGGTGAGGGAGAGGGCCTCACCTTTGGCCGCTCGCAGCGCGCCACCATCTGCCTCGACCCCTCCGACCTCGGGATATCCAGGATCGCCGGGTCGCTCGAGTCAGACACCGGGGTGTGGTGGCTCGTCAACAAGAGCAACGTACGGCCACTCGAGGTGGTCGATGACGTAGGCATCCGCACCGTGCTCCCCCCCGGCCGGCGCATCGCCGTCACCGCGCCGATCACGGTCATCGTGGAAGGCTCGACCCGGCGCCATGCCCTCACCGTGGACCTGCCCGAAGACGCCCAGGAGAGCCTCTCCACCGGCCCTTTCCCCGTGCTGCAGGTCGAAGGCAACCCGACGCAGGCGGCCTCCGACGTGTCCATTACGCCAGCAGACAAGCTGGCCCTCGTCGCTCTCTTTTCCGGGTACCTCGAGGCCTTCCCCCGCTATGACCCTCACCCGAAGAGCTATGCCGAGGCGGCCGCCCGCCTCTCTTGGCCCAGGACCACGCTTGTCAAGCGGGTCGAGTACCTCCGGACGCGCCTCACCAACGCCGGCGTGCCCAACCTGCTCGGCGACAACGCCCTCCCGCACCTCGCCGAGTGGGCCCTCGCGACCGGCCTGATCAGCCGGGACGACCTCTCCCTGCTGCCGCCGCGCTGAGAGGGGCGCCTGGCCTACCCGCTGCGCCGGCGCCGGCCCAGCCCCGCCACCTCGACCATCCCTGCCACCTCGACCATCCCTGCCACTTCGACCATCCCTGCCACTTCGACCATAAGGTGTGTGTTGAGCGCCCTCGGGAGTCCTTGACCTCGACGGCGCCGTCTTGCGCGTGCGTCTGCCTCAGCGTGTACGGCCGTTTGGGTGATAGTGTCAGTGGGTCCAAGCGGGGCTGTAGCTCAGTTGGTAGAGCGTCGCCATGGCATGGCGAAGGCCACGGGTTCAATTCCCGTCAGCTCCACGACGACCACGACGACGCTTTGCCTCGAGCTCGGCCAAGCGCCACCAGGGGACGGTGAAACCCTCGGGTATCTCGTGGACACCGAGCTGCTCCGCCCGGGCCCTGCTCTCGGCCCCCAACGCCTCGGCCCGGCGGTCCTCTCTCGGGGTCTCCCGCTCGAGCTGGCGGTACCACTGCACAATGACGACCGCCAGGCACAGGCCCGTGGCGGCCATGGAGACGACCCAGAAGGTGTCGCCGGCCCTGTGCGTGTCGGCCAAGGTGTTGATCGGGGCGATCGGGGTGCGAAGGTCCGAGATGCTTATCCCCAAGAAAGCTTCAAAGGGCATGCCGAGGAACAGCGAGCCGATCCGCACCGGGTAGGGCCAGCGCCAGCGGGCCGGGTCCAGCCCGACGAGGGGGTGCCAGTACAGGTAGCCGACGAGGAAGAACCACAGGTGGGCCCCGTCGTGGAAGAGGGGGTGCGCCACCGAGTACGGGTAGATCGGCGTCATGAAGTAGCCGTACATCGTGCCGTAGTAGACGAGCCACGCCACGACTGGGAACGTGAGGGCGGCGACCGGGGAGCTGTGGACGACTTTCAGGAGCCGTACCTGGTTGGCCCTACTGGCGGCTTGAGCGGCAAGGGTCACCGGTTTGCCCAGCGCTATGAGCGGGGGTGCAACCATCATGAGCAAGATGTGCTGGACGACGTGCATGGTGACGCTGACTTGGTCGTAGGCGGCGAGACCGGACCCGACCGCGACCCAGAGCATGGCCACGCCAAGGACGTAGGCCGCGGTGCTCCACGCCGGCCAGTGCCGATGGCGCCGGGAGAGCCGCCAGAGCCCGAGGAAGTAGAGGGCGAGGGCGAGGGCTTCCAAAGCGTCCGCCAAGAGGGCGAGCGCGCCTGTCTGTACCCCCGTGAGAAGGATGTGCAAGCTCACCGCCGAGCTGGGCGCGTTGCCATAGGCCAGCACGGGCGCCAGCATCAATGCCTCATCCTATGAGTGCCCCTGCTCCGGCAAGACCGGTACCAGCCCCGTTCACCCACTGCTGGCCAGGCCAGTGGCGCCCCCCAGGGCCGCCTCGCTCTCTACGACGTACTTGAGCTGCTCGGTACTGAGCGCGCCGGGGTGGCGGATGAGCACCTTGCCGTGCGGGCCCACGACAGCCGTGAACGGCAGGCCGGGGATGCGGTAAGCGCCGGCCAGTGCCCCCGAAGCGTCCGACGCAAGAGAGTAGGTCACGCCCGCCCGCTTGGCGAAGGCGGCTGCTGCCAAGCGCCGGTCCGAAACGTCGACGCCCACGAAGGCCACTTGGTTGCCGAGGTCCCGGCGCACCTCACGGTAGGCCTGCTCTATGTGGGGCATTTCCTGTTTGCAGGCGGTGCATGTGCTCGCCCAGAAGTTGATGACGACGTACCTACCGCGGAGGGCCGATGACGACAGCGCCCGGCGCGGGTCGTTGAGCAGCGGCAGGTCGAACGAGGGGGCCGGGGCCCCGACCGTTGCATTGGTGGGGGTCGGCGCCGGCACCGACGGCCCGCCCACACGGCCACGCTGCGAGCGGGGCAGGAGGTCGACGGCCGCCTGGGCCATGGCGTGGGCAAAAAGCGCCGTGTCGGCATCGTTGTTCCCGAACTCGCCCAGAGCGACCGCGTGCCCGGCCGGGTTGATGAAGTAGAGGTCGGCACTGTGCTGGACGGTCCTGGCTCTCCTGTCGAGCGCCACGGTGACGCCGTAGCGCTTCCAGACGGCCTCGAGCCGTTTCACCGGCCCGGTCGTGAAGATCCAATTGGCCTCCTGCCCGAGCCCGTGGTTGTCGGTCCACGACTTCACGTAGCGCACCCCTGGGTAGAAGGGGTTCACGTTGACCCCGAGGAACACGACCTGCTTGGCCCGCGGGCCCATGTCCCGGTTGGCAGCCACTACGTCCTGGGCCAAGAGGGTGCACAGGTCGGGGCATTGGTCGTCGTTGAACGAGAGCAGGACCACTTTCCCGCGGAACTGCCGCAGCGAGACGGTCTTGCCGTACTGGTCGGTGAGCCTGAAGTTCTCCGGTTGGAACCAGTGGCTGAAGACGTCCAACTGGAGCAGGTTGGCCATCGGGCCGTCGACGAGCCCGCCCGTGGCCGCCCCCCCGGGGCTCGTGCCGCCGGGGCTCGTCCCGCCCCCGGGAGAGGGCTTGGGCAGTAGGACCAACGCGAGCAGGGCAGCCACAGCGGCTCCCGCGCCCGCAAAAAGCAGCGCCTTGGGTGGCCGGCGCTTGCCACTTGTCATGAGGGGACCGTCTTTCGGCTCCGGGTGGGACGCGACCCGGGCTGTGGCTTCCGTCACCATCGCCTCGTTGTCAACCGCTCCAGCCATTTGCACCTCATCTCGCGCGCTCCGTCTATGCTCCTCGGCACGTGACTGCGGCCGGAAGCCTGCAAGTGGCGTCCCGGGCTAGCCGGCCGAGCCCGGCGTGCCGTCCCAGTACCTGTCCACCGTACCGAGGAGCGCCCTGAGCACAACAGGCGCCCGGCGTGGCCTGCCGTCGCTCGGCGTCGCCGGTAGAGACTGGGCTCAGTGCGCCCTGACCCGCTCGGTGCGCACCCGCGGTACCGCAGCCAGTAGCTCCCTTGTGTATTCGTGTTGGGGTGATCGGTAGATCTGATGGGTCGGCCCGGTCTCCACGAGGTGCCCCCGGTAAAGCACCGCCACCGAGCGGCACAAATGGCGCACGACAGCCATGTCGTGGGAGATGAACACGAGGGTCAGATTGAAGTCGCGCACGAGCGAGGCGAGCAGGTTCAGGATCTGGGCTCGCACGGACACATCGAGCGCGCTGACCGGTTCATCGGCGACCAGCACCTCAGGGGAGGGGCCGAGGGCGCGCGCGATTGCGATGCGCTGGCGCTGGCCGCCTGAGAACTGGTGAGGGTAACGCCTTGCCGCGTCGGCTGGCAGTTCGACGGACGCGAGCAGTTCGGCCACCCGCTCACCTTGGTCGCCCGGCACCGCGAGCGCCCGGAGGGGCTCGGCCAGTAAGTCGTAAACCCGCATGCGGGGGTCGAGCGACGACATGGGGTCCTGGAACACGATCTGCACC
>JAJZYO010000039.1 GCA_021798075.1 Actinomycetes bacterium | reverse complement strand
ACCTGCTCGGTCCAGGAAGAACCGCTGGTCGAGTCCGTGATCGAGATGGTCCACTTCCCGGTGGCGGTCTGTTCGATGTTGGCAGAAACGCGGTCGCCGGGCTTTACCGGCCCCAAGTCGACGGCGGTGCCGGGCAGCAGTTCGTACCACGCGTAGTAGAGCGGCCCCGAGACGGTCCAGTCCTGCTCCGTGCCTGCCTGGATGAGATCCGGAGTGGTGGTGCCGTCGATGCCGACCCAGGTGCTCGAGGAACCCGTGATGCCTTGCTCGAGGGTGGGCACGGTCCAGCTGGCCGACACCTGGGTGAAGACAGCCCCTCCGCCAGTGTCTTCGTAGCCCGACCAGTTGCTCGACTCCTCGCTGGCCGGTACCTGCCCCGGGCCGAGCGCCACGGTGCCCGCTGTGACGCCGTCGCGGACGCCCCCGGGCGAGACGGCGGGAGCCGGCGCATGTCCTGGCGCGCTGGACGCGGGGAAGGTCCAGGCGGCGCAGAGCAGTGCTGCTGTACCGGTCAGCAACGTGGGGGCGCGCCGCCCCCGGGCAGGGCGCTTGGCAGGTGCGAGACAGCCCATGACGAGGTCTTCGTCCTTTATCGGCTCGGTGTGGCCCGAACATTAGCGATTTGAGCCGGTGTTTCTTGGTCTGTATCATGACGGCCACCCGACCAGGAGAGAAAAAGGCCGTGCCACGCAGGCCAGGGCCAGGCCCACGCCGGCCCACCATCGCAGACATAGCGGAGCGGGCCGGGGTGTCGAAAGGGTCGGTCTCCTATGCCCTGAACGGCAACCCGGGCCTTTCGGAGCCCACCCGCCAGCGCATCCTGGCGATCGCGGAAGAAGTCGGCTGGAGGCCCAACCGGGCAGCTCGCGCCTTGTCGGCGGCCAGAGCGGGCGCGTGCGGACTGGCGCTCGCGAGGCCGGCGCACCTCCTCGCGTACGACCCGTTCTTCCCCAAGCTGATCTCGGGCATCGAAGCCGAGCTGTCCACCCGCCAGATAGCGCTCATGCTGCAGATGGTGGACGACGTCGAGGCCGAGACGCGCGCCCTGCGCCGATGGTGGGCAGAACGGCGTGTAGACGGCGTCATCCTGGTCGACCTCCGGGTCGTCGACCCGAGGGTGCCGGTGGTGGAGCAACTCGGCCTGCCCGCGGTGATCGTGGGCGGTCCCGGGCCGACCGGGAAGCTGCCGTACTTCCCGGGCCACGACGCCCAGAGGGTCCGTCAGATCGTGGACCACCTGGTGAGCCTCGGCCACCGGCGTATCGACCGGGTGGCGGGGCTCGCCGCCTTTGCCCACACCCAGGGCCGCACCCGGGCCTTCCGGGAAGCTCTGGCCAGGGCGGGTGCCACGGGGACGGCCCTCTCGACGGACTACACGACCCAAGCTGCCGCTGCGGCGACGAAGAAGCTGCTCGAGCGTTCGCCCGTCCCGACCGCGATCGTCTACGACAACGACATCATGGCGGTGGCCGGCTTGGGCGTCGTCCAGGAGGCAGGCGTGGCTGTCCCCGAGGGGCTTTCGATCGCCTCATTGGAGGACTCGACCCTCTGCGAGGTCGTGCGCCCCTCGCTCACGGCTTCCTCCTGGGACGTCGAGGCGTTCGGGGCCACCGCGGCGCGCGCCCTGGTCAAGCTCATAGACGAAGCGGCGGGGCACCGGAGGGTAGACGACTTCGCGGCGGTCGCGACGGAGCCTGGAGAGCCGGCCCTCGTCGTCCGGGCGAGCACGGCCCCTGCGCCCCACTGAGCGCCGCGACTTCGCTCCCCTGCGCCTTCACCAGCCGAGCTAGCCCACCTGGGCACGCCGGTAACCCGCCGCACCAGCCTGCAGGCACCTCACGGCCCGGCACCGCGTCCAGGCTGGCCAGAGGCTCTTGGCCCTACCGAACTCGGGGCCTCGGGCCCCAGGGAGCGGGACCTTGGGCCCGTTTTCGGGAGGAAGCATCGAGAACGACTTGCGCAAACCCTACCGTGAGCTTATCGTTAGAACACGTTCGGCCTTAACCGGTTCAGAACAAGGGTGCCAGGGGGTGACGTGAGCTATAGCAAGGGTGCTGGGGCAAGAGGATCGCTGATCACATCGCCGCACCATGGTTCGTGCCGTCCCTGGGGCCGCCAGTGGTGCTCTGCGGTGCCGTCCGGCTCCCCGGACCTAGCGGCCAGGGCCAAACCCAGCAAAGAAAGACAAGGAGTAGCTGACAAATGATAAACAAGACCAGCGCGCTCACGCGTTTAGGCGCTGCCATCACGGCGGCGGCCCTAGTCGCCCCCATGGTCACCTTCGTGGCGAGCGGCAGCGCTGGAGCGACCAGTCTCCAAGCCCCGGCGAGCTTCCCGCGCACTGAGACCCTATATACGAGCGGCACGGCTTACTCGCCGCCTACCAACTTCAACCCCCTGGACGGTGGTAGCCGCTACACGGGTACTATTGGCCTCCTCTACGAGCCCCTCTTCCTCTACAACCCGATCACCAACAAGTACATACCCTGGCTCGCAACGAACGGTACCTGGAGCGGCAGCACCTACACGCTCCACGTGCGCAACGGCGTCAAGTGGTCCAATGGGGCACCTCTCACCGGAGCGGACGTAGCGTTTACGATCGGGCTGGCCAAGACCAACCCGGCTGTCCCCTACAGCAGCCTGGCGCCCTACATCAAGAGCGTGAGCGCGAACGGCAACACCGTCACGGTGAACTTCACGAGCCCGCCGCCCTACACGGACTGGCAGGACTTCTTGTGGCAGAACGCTGTTTTGCCGAAAGTGGTCTTCTCCAAGCTCTCGGCGAGCGAGCAGGTGACGAGCGCCAACTACGCCCGGGGCAAGTCGCCGGTGGCGACCGGGCCGATGCTCCTCGTCAGCACCAGCCAGTCGCAGGCTTGTTACGAGGACAACGCCAACTGGTGGGGCATCAAGCAACTGGGGCTCAAGTTCCACTTCAAGTACCTCTGCGACATCGTGAACGGCTCCAACAGCGTCGAGTTGTCAGCCCTGCTCTCCAACACCATCGACTGGAGCAACAACTTCCTGCCCGGCATCAACACGTTGATGACGACCGGCGGTGACTCCTCGTTCCTCACGACCTACTACCCGAAGAGCCCTTATATGCTCTCGGCCAACACGGTGTGGCTCGAGATGAACACTACCAAGGCACCGTTCAACAACGTCAACTTCCGCAAGGCCGTGGCCTACGGTATCAACACCCAGTCGATAGTGACAGGCGTTTACGACGGGATCGTCAAAGCGGCCAACCCAGTCGGGCTGCTCCCGAACCTCGACTCGTACGTCAACAGGGGCGTGGTCAACAAGTACGGCTTCCACTACGACCCGTCGCTGGCCAAGAAGTACCTGGCGAAGTCGGGCTACAAGGGCCAAGCGCTCACCATAGAGGTGCCTAACGGCTGGACCGACTGGATGGCGGCGCAGGACATCATAGCTCAGGACCTCAACTCGATCGGGGTCAAAGTAAACGCCATCACACCCTCGGCCAATGCCAAGACCCAGCACATGATCAATGGCAGTTACGACATGATGCTCGACAACAACGCCCAGGCCGACGCCACCCCGTGGAGCTACTTCGACCGGGTCTACCAGTTGCCCATCCAGAAAAACGACGGGGCACAGCTAAACGTGGAGCGTTTCAGTGACCCCGCCACGTGGGCACTCGTCCAGAAGGCTGCGACGACGCCGACCACGGACAAGGCTGCCCTCAATAGCATCTACAGCAAGATCGAGACGAGCTTCCTCCAGAGGTTGCCCGAGGTGCCCTTGTGGTACAACGGCGCCTGGTTCCAGGGCAACACGACCTACTGGAAGAACTACCCCTCCTCGACCAGCTCGAGCGACCAGTACACCCCGGTGATGTGGGGCAACTGGCTCGGTGCCATGACGACCGTCTACGCCTTGGCCAACCTCCGTCCGGCGAAGTAGAGCCCTAGACCTTGGCAAGATAGGGCTGGACCGCAGTGCCCTATGGGAGCCCGCCGTCCGTTAGGTCGGCGGGCTCTTCGGCACTTCTGGCCGAGGCTCATGAAGGAGATCTGAAGTGACGCGGTACTTCGCCCGTAAGCTCGGGCTTTACGTACTGGCTTTCTGGGCAGGTGTGACAATCGACTGGGCGATCCCCCGGCTCATGCCAGGGAACCCGATAGCGGCCTATGTCGACAGGTTCGCACTCAACTCTCAAGGGCCGTGGACGGCGCTCTACAAGCTTTTCGACAAGGCCTTCGGCTACAACCTGCCGCTCTGGGACCAGTACTGGCACTACTGGGACAACCTCTTCCACGGCAACCTCGGCATCAGCTTGTACGCCTTTCCCGAGAAGGTCACCACGATGATCGCCCAAGCGGCACCCTACACGCTGGCGCTGCTCGTGCCAGCAATATTGCTTTCCTACGTCCTCGGCAACCGCATCGGGGCCATGGCAGCACGGCGCAAGGTCCTCGACAACACCGTTCTCCCCCTCGGCTACCTCTTCCAGGCGATGCCTTACGCCTGGTTGGCCCTGGCTGCGGCCTTTTACCTGGCGGCGGTCGAGCACTGGTTCCCTGTGGAGGGCGGGTACGCGGCGGGCCTAGCCTCCGGTTTCACGTGGGCCTACATATCGAGCTTGCTGTACCACTGGTTCCTGCCTTTCCTCACCGTCTTCCTCGTCAGCTTCGGGGGCTGGTCGATCGGAATGCGCAACCTGGTGATATACGAGCTCGAGACCGACTACGCCCGCTACTTGCGGGCGCTCGGCGCCCGTGGCCGTCTGGTGCGCCGCTACGCTTACCGCAACGCCGTGCTCCCCCAGCTCTCTGGCCTCGCCCTCCAGCTCGGGACGGTGATCGGGGGCAACATCGTGACCGAAGTCGTGTTCAATTATCCCGGCCTCGGCCACCTCATCTACACAGCAGCCACCGACCAGGACTACGCTTTGCTGCAGGGCATCTTCATCTTCATCATCGTGGGGGTCCTCGTGGCCAATTTCGTGATCGACATCGTCTACATCTGGGTCGATCCGAGGACCCGCCTCAGCATGCAGGGGGCGGCGGCATGAGCGGCGTCGACCAGGCGGCGCCTGGCGGTACGACTACCGCGAGAGGCGCTTCCCCCACGGCCGTGCCCCTGGCCGGGGCGACCGCCCCAGCGGGGGCGCGAGGTGGGCGCGAGGCCTACGACAGCGGCCGGCGTTGGGAATTTTTGTACTTTGCGGTCCGCAACAAGAAGCTCCTGCTCGGCCTCGGTGTCGAGATCATATTCGTGCTGGCTGCCATCATCGGCCCGTACTTCGCCCCCTACCCAGCGAAGGAGTTCGTTGCTGCGGCGGCTCTGCACCCGTCGTCGCAGCACCTGCTCGGTACCACCTATTTCGGCCAGGACGTCTTCTCGCTGCTGCTCGACTCGCTTCGGGAGAGCTACCTGGTAGGCTTCCTCGGCGCCGCCTTCGCCGGCTTGATCGGCCTGGCTATTGGGTTCGTCGCTGGCTGGCGTGGCGGGTGGTTGGACGAGGTCCTCCAGACGCTCACCTACATAGTCGTGATGATCCCCTCGCTAGTCCTTTTGATCGTGATCGGTGCCTACCTGAAGAGCCACAGCGCTTTCTTCGAGGGCGTGTTCATCGGCGTGACGACTTGGCCCTGGGTGGCAAGGGCGGTGAGGGCCCAGACCTTCACGCTCCGCCAGCGCGATTTCGTCGACCTGGCACGCCTTTCTGGCAAACGTGGCCCGGCGATCGTGCTTAAGGACATAGCGCCCAACATGGCGTCGTACATACTGCTCGCCTTCATATTGCTGTTCGGTAGCTCGATGCTGATAGCGGTCAACTACGACTTCCTCGGCCTCGGCCCGACCAACGGCATCTCGCTCGGTGACATGCTCAACCTGGCCGAGCTGTGGAGCGGGCTGCAGCTGCACATGTGGTGGTGGTTCATCCCGCCCGGCGCTGTCATGACGCTGATGGTTGCTGCCTTGCTCGTGGCCAACGTCGGCCTCGACGAGGTCTTCAACCCCAAGCTGAGGGAGACATGAGCCTGTCGGTCGAGAACCTGCGCATCGCCTACCGGACCTTGCGGGGCGACGTCCAGGCGGTCGACGGCGTGACGTTTGCCGTGGCCGACAGGGAGATCATGGGCCTGGCCGGGGAGTCGGGTTGCGGTAAGTCGACGCTCGGCAACAGCTTGATATTCATCGAGGGCCGCATGAAGCACGTGGGAGGCACCGTAGAGCTGGACGGCAAGGCGCTGCCCATTTCGGACGACCGAGCCATGAACCACCATCGCATGCGCGACGTGTCGATCATCCCCCAGTATGCCATGAGCGCGCTCAACCCGACCAAGAAGGTCGGTACCCTCGCGCACGACCTGCTCAAATCACGTGGGATGAAGTTGGCGAAGGTCCTGCCCGAGTTCCGCCGGCGCGTGGCGCTCGTCGGCCTGCCCGAAAACGTGCTCGAGATGTACCCCTTCGAGCTGTCGGGCGGTATGCGCCAGCGTGCGACGATGGTGATCTCGACCCTGCTCAACCCGTCGCTACTGATAGCAGACGAGGTCACGTCGGCTCTCGACGTGTCCAACCAGCGCGCGGTGGGGGAGCTGCTCACCGAGTTCAGGGACCTCGGCTACGTAAAGAGCATGATCGTGATCACCCACGACCTGTCGATCTTGGCGCAGATCGCCGACACGATCATGGTCATGTACGCGGGCAAGCTGACCGAGAAGGCCAGCGCGTCCACGATGATCGACAAGCCGCTCCATCCTTACACGCAAGCCCTTTTGTCCTCGTTGCCCGAGGTCGGGGTGCGCTACGAGGATCGGGAGCTGACCGGCATACCGGGGAGGCCGCCCTCGTTGCTCAGCCCACCGCCGGGGTGCCGGTTCAGAGAGCGCTGCCCGTTCGCTTACGACAAGTGCGTCGAGGACCCGCCCTTCATGGAGCTGTTGCCTGGGCACCAAGTGGCCTGCTGGAAAGCTGCCGACGACGTGGCCGGTGGTGCCGGGCGGGAGCACAACGAGGCATCCGCGACGCCTTCGGGCGGCGCTGGGGACGCCTCTCCGGAGAGGGGCCCCAGCTTAGGAGCGCGAGCGGGCAAGGGGGCAGAGTGAGCATGCTCGAGCTGGACAAGGTCTCCAAGCTCTACAGGTCGGGGACTTTCGGTGGGGACTTCAAGCCGGCCCTGCGCCAGGTGAGCTTCGACATTGACCGGGGCGAGGTGGTCTCCTTGATCGGCGAGAGCGGCTCGGGGAAGTCGACCCTCGGCAAGATCGTGCTCCACCTCGTCCCTGCCTCTGGCGGCCGCGTCAGTTTCGAGGGCGCGGATGTGATGCAGAAGAAGGGGCGGGAGCTCCACGAGTACTACAGGCAGGTGCAAGGCGTCTTCCAGGATCCCTTTAGCTCGTACAACCCCCTCTACAAGGCCGACCGGGTCTTCGAGATGGTCCGCCAAGAGTATTTCCGGGACATGGCCAAAGACGCCTGGCAGGCCAAGGTGGAAACCGCCTTGGAAACCGTGACGCTCAACCCGGCCGACGTGCTCAACAAGTTTCCCCACCAGCTGTCGGGGGGCCAGCAGCAGCGTCTCCTCGTTGCGCGCGCCCTCCTGCTCGATGTGAGGCTGCTAATAGCAGACGAGATCATCAGCATGCTCGACGCTTCCACCCGGGTGGACGTGCTCAACATGTTGGTCTCGCTGAAACGCCGGGGCCTCGGGATCCTCTTCATCACCCACGACCTCTCGCTCGGTAACTACATAAGCGACAAAACCGTCATCCTCCGCCACGGAGCTGTCGTGGAAATGGGGGAGACACAGAAGGTTTTCGGCAACCCGCAGCACCGGTACACCAAGAGCCTGTTGACGGCGGTGCCGCAACTGCACAAGAAATGGGCGCCGTTTGACTGGAGCGTCAATGCCTCTGCCGTCCCCGCCTCAAATGGTTCACCCACCCTTGCCCCAAGTACTCCTCCCGGCGCCGGCCAGCCTGCGGAGGCCAAGCGGTACTCGAAGAGCTCGCTTTCGCCGCTCCATGGCGCCAAGGAAGAGGTAGGTGCAGCACGAGGCACACATGCCGTCCGAGCCGGGGCCGTGCTCGCCGAGGACGCGCCGTCTGGCCCTCGGCCGAGCCTCATGGAGATGGAGGGCGGGCGCTGGCAGCGGCGCCGCCGGCGCGCGACGTTGACCGAGGTCTTGGCTGAGTCGGCACCGCCGCCACTCGTCGAGTGCGAGCCGGGCCACCTTGTGGCCATTGAGAAGTAACGGGGGCCCCGGGTCGAAGCCCCTGCTTGTAGGCCGGGCCGCGCTGGTCGACATTGCCTCGGAGCGCGCCCGGCCGGTTGCTCGGGCCGCTCTGGCGCTGGTCGGGCAACCCGGCCGGGGCCTTCCGCTGTGACGACAAGACCCGGCGCATGGAGTTGCACCAGGTTTTCCCGATGACGGCCTCGATGCGTCTGAGGCTCGCGCCGCGCTATTGGGCGGTGAGCAGCTTGGCCGCGTAGGGGAGGCTGAAGGCGCTGGAGCGCACCCCGCTCGGGCAGTCGTTTACGATCGACCCGTTGACGCTCCAGTCCTGGTGCGCCGTCTTGGACTTCTTGGGCAGGTAACCGCGGAAGACTTCCTGGCTAGCGTACCAGTAAAAGGGCGGTTTCAAGTTGACGAAACCCGCAGGGAAATACGTGGCGATCTCGTCGCGCGCCTTGTCGGTGCGGACCTGGCCGGCGACCGGCTGCGCCTGGTAATAGGTCGATGCGAGCACGCTCCAGCCGCTCGGCTCCCAGCCCTTGCCCCGGTCCTCGATCTGGAGCTGCACGGCGAGCACGGAGTTGTTGGCGTCGGCGCGGTGGCGGTATACGTACACGGACCACGCGAAGTAGACGCCTTCGGGCGCGAGCGCAAAGCCCGGACGGAACCGGTAGCGGACCAACAACCCGCCCAAATAGGGCGTGAGCTGTACCGAGCGGATGGCAGGGACGGCGTGGGCCGCGACGTCCGGCGTGCCCGTGACGATCTCCTTGCCGACAAGGTTGCAGGTGAAGGTGCCACTTCCGCTCGCAGCTCGCGCCGCCGGCGGCGTCGTCGAGGGACCAGGTGCCGCTGCTGCTGCGGGGGTTGCCAGCCCCGCTACGAAGGAGGCGCCGGCGACTCCAGCCACCGCCCAGCGCCGGTAGGACCGGGGGGGAGGCCGGCGGGAGCGGCCTGCCAGGGCGGCGCAGGCAAGGGGCACATGGTGCGGGCCAAGGCGCTCCACGACCAGATCGTAGCCCACGCCAGGTGGGAGCGATCCCCCCGCCATTTTCGCGGACGAAGACCCTGCCAAGGGGTGGCCCGGTCGGAGCTACTTGACTCCTACTCCGATCTCGGCCAAGCCCTTCAGCTCCTTTTTCAGGTCGGTTATCTCGTCCCGCAGACGGGCTGCGTACTCGAAGCGCAGTTCGGCTGCTGCGTCGCGCATCTCCTCTTCCAGGGCGGAGATGAGCCGGCTGAGGTCGGCCTTGGGCATGTTGGCCAGTTCGGAGCGGGCCCGGTCGTGGCGCCGGCTGCGCCTGTCCGCCCCTGGCAGGGGTGCAGTCCCCCGGGCCCGCCCTCCGGCGCCCTCGGCCTCTTCGCCGCTGCGTCCCAGCATGACCAGGATGTCGCTCACGGCACGCCGCACGGTCTGGGGGTTGATCCCGTGCTCGGCGTTGTACTCCTGCTGCAGGTGCCGGCGTCGATGGGTCTCCGAAATGGCCCGGCGCATCGAATCGGTCATCTCGTCGGCGTACATGATGACCGACCCGTCCACGTTGCGGGCAGCTCGGCCGATCGTCTGGATGAGCGAGGTCTCCGAGCGCAAGAACCCCTCCTTGTCCGCGTCCAGGATCGCGACGAGCGAGACCTCCGGCAGGTCGAGGCCTTCTCGGAGCAGGTTGATCCCGACCAGCACGTCGAACTCGCCCAAGCGCAGGTCCCGCAGGATCTCGATGCGCTCCAGGGTCTCCACGTTGGAGTGGAGGTAGCGGACCCTGAGCCCCTGCTCGAGGAGGTAGTCGGTCAAGTCCTCGGCCATTTTCTTGGTGAGCGTGGTGACGAGCACGCGAGCGCCGGCCGCGGTCCGCTTGGCCACCTCGTCGATCAAGTCGTCGATCTGGCCCTTGGTGGGGCGCACGACCACCTCGGGGTCGATGAGGCCGGTCGGCCGGACGATCTGCTCTACCACCTGGGTGGACACCGAGATCTCGTAGGCGGCCGGCGTCGCCGACATAAATATGCACTGGTTGACCCGTTGCAGGAACTCCTCGTAACGAAGCGGCCGGTTGTCTGCCGCCGAGGGGAGCCGGAAACCATGCTCTATCAAGGTCTCCTTGCGGGAGTGGTCACCCTCGTACTGCCCGTGGAGCTGCGGAACCGCGACATGCGACTCGTCGATCACGATGAGGTAGTCCTTGGGGAAGAAATCGAGCAGGGTGTGAGGCGGCTCCCCGGGGGAGCGCCCGTCGATGTGGCGGCTGTAGTTTTCGATGCCCGAGCAGCTGCCGACCTCCGCCAGCATCTCGAGGTCGTAGCTCGTGCGCATGCGCAGGCGCTGCGCCTCTAGGTGTTTGCCCTGCTTTTCGAACAAGGCGAGGCGCTCCTGGAGCTCCTCTTCGATGCCTGCGATGGCGCGGCGCATACGTTCGTCGCCGGCGACGTAGTGGGTGGCGGGGAAGACCACGACCTCGCCGACGTCGCCCAAGAGCTCGCCAGTCAGAGGGTCGACCCAGGTGATGCGCTCCACCTCGTCGCCGAAGAGCTGGATGCGGAGCACGTGCTCCTCGTAGGCGGGGTGCACCTCGATCGTGTCGCCCCGCACCCGGAACTTGCCGCGCACCAGGTTGGCGTCGTTGCGCTCGTACTGCATGTCCACCAGCTGGGAGAGCACGGCCCGTTGGTCGTGCTCCTCGCCCACGGCGACCGGGAGGATCCGCTGGGCGTACTCCTCGGGTGAGCCCATGCCGTAGATGCAGGACACCGAGGCGACCACGATCACGTCCCGCCGGGTGAGCAGGGCGCTCGTGGCCGAGTGCCGCAGGCGGTCGATCTCGTCGTTTATCGAGCTGTCCTTTTCGATGTAGGTGTCACTCGAAGGGATGTACGCCTCGGGCTGGTAGTAGTCGTAGTAACTGACGAAGTACTCGACCCTGTTTTCGGGGAAGAGCTCACGCATCTCGTTGGCGAACTGCGCGGCCAAGGACTTGTTGGGCTCGATCACGAGCGTCGGCCGCTGCACTCGCTCGATGGTCCAGGCGATAGTCGCGCTCTTGCCGCTCCCGGTGATGCCGAGGAGGGTCTGGAAGCGGTCGCCCCGCAGGACCCCTTCGGAGAGGCCCTCGATGGCCTTGGGCTGGTCG
>JAJZYO010000038.1 GCA_021798075.1 Actinomycetes bacterium | reverse complement strand
TCCGATCTACGGGCTCCTCCATATGGATCACCGTCGCCGGTTTCCCGCCTGTGCCACCCGAGATGATCGAAGCCGGCTACAAGGACTTCGCCGATCGCTGGGGCCCGATCATCGACGTTTTCGACGAAGTGGGGGTCCGCTTCGCGCACGAAGTCCACCCGAGCGAGATAGCCTACGACTACTGGACCACTCGCCGCACCTTGGACGCGATCGGCAACCGGCCAGGGTTTGGGCTCAACTTCGACCCGAGCCACTTCATCTGGCAGGACCTCGACCCGGTCGCGTTCCTCGCCGATTATTCTTCGCGTATCTACCACGTGGACTGCAAGGAGTCGGTCCGTCACCTAGACGGTCGCAATGGCCGCCTGTCGTCCCACCTCCCCTTCGGCGACCTGCGCCGGGGCTGGGACTTCGTGTCGGTCGGCCATGGCGAGGTGCCCTGGGAGCACGTGATGCGCAAGTTGAACGAGATCGGCTACGACGGCCCGATATCGGTTGAGTGGGAAGACTCGGGCATGGACCGCGAGCTCGGCGCGCCCGAAGCCCTCGAGTACCTGCGCAAGCTCAATTTCGAAGCGCCGTCGGGAAAGTTTGACGCGGCCTTCTCGCAAGGCTGATCCGGTCCTGGGTAAGGTTCCTAGATCGTGTGGTACTAAAAGCGCGTCCCTGGCCCAATGGGGGAGCGAAAAGGAGATGGGGTAAAGAGGATGAGCGAACCGATGAAGGTGACGGTCTGGGGCGAGAACCTGCATGAGAAACGTGACAAGAAGGTCCAGGAGCTCTACCCCGAGGGCATGCACACGACGATCGCCTCGGCGGTGTCAGAGCACCTTGGTCAGGACGCGACGGTCCGTGTTGCCACATTGGACCAGCCCGAGCATGGTCTTGGCGAGGACGTCCTGCGGGACACGGACGTGCTCACATGGTGGGGCCACATTGGCCACGCCGAAGTTGCTGACGAGGTGGTCGAGCGGGTGAAGCAGCGCGTGCTCGCCGGGATGGGGCTTGTCGTGCTGCACTCCGGGCACTGGTCAAAGATATTCAAGTCCTTGATGGGCACGAGCTGTAACCTCCGCTGGCGGTCGGTGGGAGAGCGAGAGCTCGTCTGGACCGTCAACCTCGGCCACGAGATTGCAGAGGGTGTGCCACCGGTGTTCGGGATCGAGGCACAGGAGATGTACGGGGAGTACTTCGACATCCCCCAGCCCGACGAGCTCGTCTTCATCTCCAGCTTCACTGGAGGGGAGGTCTTCCGGTCAGGGTGCTGCTTCTACCGAGGCGCGGGGCGGATCTTTTACTTCAGCCCAGGTGACCAGGAGTACCCCGTCTACCACAACCCGGCCGTCCGCAAGGTGGTCGCGAACGGCGTCCGCTGGGCGAGGCGAAGGACGGGGGCCATGGCGGAGCCCTACCAGCTAGAGCGCATGCCGGAGGGCTGGATCGAGGAGTACCTGAAGGCGAGCGCCAGCGGGCAGGACGGGTGAACGGGCTCCGGGCCGTCCTTGTCGGGGCCGGCAGCATGGGAAAGGCGTGGGCGAAGGCGGTCACGGCCAGTCCCGAGGTCGACTTGGTTGGCTGGGTTGACATCGTGGACCAACGTGCCAGAGAGGCTGTGGAGGTGCTCGGCCTCGCCGGGGTGGCGGTCGAGGCGGAGATAGGTGCTGCGCTCGCGAGCCTGGCTCCCGACTTCGTCGTGGACGCGACTGTGCCCGAGGCTCATCACGAGGTCACGACGACCTGTCTGCAAAACGGGGTCCCCGTACTAGGGGAGAAACCGTTGGCTGCCACCATGGAAGAAGCCCGCGAACTGGTCAAACTCTCCGAACACACCTCGACGCTGTTCGTGGTGAGCCAAAACCGCCGCTACAACGCTGGCCTCGCCTCCTTCCGCGGGCTACTGGCTGAGCGCCTCGGTGGCGTCGGGCACCTAAACGCGGAGTTTTACCGTGCGCCGCACTTCGGTGGCTTCCGGGACGAGATGGACAGCCCATTGCTCTTGGACATGGCGATCCACACCTTCGACGCGGCGCGCTACTTGACCGGGGCAGATGCTCTCACGGTGGCGTGCAGTGAGTTCAACCCGCCTTGGAGCTGGTACCGGGGCGCAGCTTCGGCGGTTGCCGAGTTTGAGATGACGGGTGGTTTGCGTTTCAGCTACCAGGGAAGCTGGTGCGCGCAGGGTTTCGAGACCTCCTGGGACTCTTCCTGGCGCGCTGTCGGTCCTTCGGGCAGTGCGCTTTGGGACGGCACTACCGACCCCGTGGCCGAGCTCTTGGCGGGAACTGGGGGAGATCACCGGCTTGAGCGGGCCGAGGCGACGCCCGTTGCAATCCCGGGCCTCGGTATCGAGGGCACGCTTGCGGATTTCGTCACGGCGCTGCGCACGGGTGAAGCGCCCATGGGGGAATGCCACGACAACCTCCGGAGCCTTGCAATGGTGTTCGCCGCCCTCGAGTCGACCAGGACAGGCCGGCGGGTGGAGGTTGGGACGTAGCTACACGTAGCTAAAGGAGTGGTCCCGGAGCGGGACCGCGATGAAAGAGGCGCTGCGAGGCGAGCTGCTAGAGGGCTACGGCCTGCCCCGAGGCCGAGGCGCCCGCCGGCGCAGTCCCAACAAGGAACGCGTCCTTGGGCCCCTGGGCCGCCCCCTCGGGCGGCATCGCGACATATCGTTGTCGTGGCCCGCGGATGGGTCGGGTTGCTTTCGCGTATGCCCTTGGTTACTTTCTTCAGAAAGTTTAGGGAGCATCCCTGAGGGAGGCTATGTGGAGCAGCTGAGCCTGGGTCGAGCGGACGTCACGCGCACTGCGTTGCTCGCGGTCCTCGGCGGGCACGGGCCCATGTCGCGGGCGGAACTGGCCCGCCAGTTGGACGTGAGCCCAGCAACGGTTGGGCAGGTCACCCGGGCTCTCATCCAGCACGGCCTCCTCGAAGAGCGGGACTTCGGGCCGTCGACCGGGGGGAGGCCCGGGCGGCTCTTGGCGCTGTCGGGTTCGGCCGGCCGGGCAATAGGCGTGAAGGTGAGCCTGGACGTCTTGACGGCGGTGGAGATGCGCCTCGACGGGGAAGTCCTCCGCTCCGCCGTTGACCCGTTCGACGCAACAAGCCCTGAGGCGCTCGCGCGCCTGGCGATCTACCTTTCTGGCTTCATGGAGGAGGGAGGCCAGGTCGGGCAGGAGGGCGCCCCGCTGCTCGGCGTCGGCGTTTGCGTGCCGGGCGTCGTCGGGCGGCCCGACGCGGGTATCGCCGACGTGGCGAGCTTCGGGTGGTCGGGCGCACCCGTGGGGCGCTATTTGCGCGGTGCGCTTGGAGTGCCGGTATTGGTGGAGAACGGGGTCAAGGCGCTCGCCTTTTCGGAGCTGCTTTACGGTCAGGGGCGCCAGCGCAGCAACTTTGCGGTCCTCACCGTCGGGCGCGGTGTGGGCTTCGCCGTCGTTTCCAACAGGGAGGTCCAGCGTGGCGTCACGGGCGCCGCCGGGGAGATAGCGCACGTCATTGTCGCGCGAAACGGCCCTCTCTGTGGCTGCGGAGGCCGCGGTTGCCTCGAGTCCTTCGCGGGCAATGAGGGCCTCCTAAGGGCAGCGCGAAGCGCGGGCGTGCTCTCGGAGGGCGAAGGCACCGACCGGCTCGCCGAGCTGGCGACCGCTGGTGACCCCGCGGCGCTCGAGGTCTACCACCGCGCGGCAACGGTACTGGGCGAGTTCATCGCCGGGCCGGTTACTGCGTTCGATCCCGAGCTTGTCGTGATCGCCGGCGAGGGGTCGTCGGCGTGGCGGCATTGGTCTCAGTCTTTCCGCCGCTCGCTCCGGCGCCATTTGCCGGTCGGGTGGCACGACGTCCCCGTCGTGGTCAGCTCTTGGCTCGATTCGAGCTGGGCGCAAGGGGCGGCTGCGATGGTGCTTGCGACGCCGCTGAGCGGCCGCCGCGGCGTTGCCGGGCGCCAGCGCAGCCAAGTGCTTGCCCGGCTGCACAAGATCCGTGAAATCACATCATGAGAGGTGAGAAATGCCAGTAAGGAGCGATCGGGACCGCTTGCTTGCCCGTGTCCGCCACGTGTTGTCTGGTTACGTTGAGCCAGCCCGGTTCGGGCCGTCTGTACCCTTTGAGCTCGCCGCCCGGCACATCGCCGGGGAGCCGGTCGGCTACGAAGATGCCTCACGGGGGCCGTGGTCACCCTTCGGGCTGGGTGACCGCTGGGGCGGCGCCTGGGCCACGACGTGGTTCCGTGCACGCGCGGTCGTCCCCGACGAGTGGGCCGGCGAACGCGTCGACGCCCGCTTCGGGCTCGGTTACCACGGGACGCCCGGCTTTGGCGCAGAGGGCCTCTTGTGGCGTGACGGGGCCCCCTTGTCGGGCATCAACTCGAGGCACCAAGATGTGGTCCTGGTCGCTAGCGCCAGGGGCGGGGAAGTCATCGAGGTGTACCTGGAGGCGGCGGCAAACCCTCAGCCCGGCCCGGGCAAGGTGCTCGAGCCCGAGTACGCCCGCCAGGACCTCTTCGCGCTCGAGCGCGCCGAACTGGCGGTCCGCAACCCGGAAGTCGAGGCACTTTACATAGACCTGCTGGTCCTCTCCGAGCTCGCAGCGGAACTGCCTTCAGGCGAGCGGCGGACCGGCGAGGTCCTGGCAGCACTTCGGCAAGCGTGCTCGGTGGTGGAGACGGGAGCGGTGGCGGCCTCCGCCGCCGACGCGCGAGGTGCCTTGGCTGGGGTGCTTTCCCGCCGGGCGGCGGAGAGCTCGCACCGGGTGTTCGCGATAGGGCATGCGCACATAGACAGCGCCTGGCTCTGGCCGGCCCGCGAGACCGTGCGCAAGTGCGCGAGGACTTTTTCAACGGCGGTCGGGCTGCTCGAACGATACCCTGGGTACCGTTTCGTGTGCTCGCAGGCCCAGCAGCACGCCTGGGTAAAGGAGCGCTACCCAGAGCTTTTCGCGCGGATGCAGGAGCGCGCCGCCAAGGGCGGCTTCGAGCCCGTCGGGTCGATGTGGGTCGAGTCCGACTGCAACGTGCCTTCGGGGGAGTCGCTGGCACGCCAGTTCTTGTACGGCAAGAGGTTTTTCCTCGACAATTACGGGGTAGACACGACCGATTGCTGGCTCCCCGACGCGTTCGGCTTCCCGGCCAGCCTCCCCCAGGTCATCGCCCAGGCGGGCCTGCGCGCGTTCGTAACGCAGAAGATGTCGTGGAGCGAGGCCGACCGCTACCCCCACCACAGCTTCTGGTGGGAGGGGATCGACGGGACACGAGTGCTCGCCCATTTCCCGCCGGCGGACACCTATAACGGCGACTTCTCGGTGAAGGAGCTCGTGTTCAGCGCACGCAATTTTGCCGACCACGACCGATCGGGTGTGTCGATCTACCCCTTCGGCCACGGCGATGGTGGTGGTGGCCCGACCGAGGAGATGCTGGAGCGAGCGGCGCGCGTAGCGGACCTGGACGGGGTGCCGAGGGTCGAGATGGCGTCGGTGCGCGACTTCCTCGACCAGCTGGAGGGGGAGGGCGACGGCCTGGCGTCCTGGGTGGGTGAACTGTACCTAGAGCTCCACCGCGGTACCTACACCTCGCAGGCTCGCACCAAGGCCGGCAACCGGCGAGGTGAGGTCGCCCTCTATGAGGCCGAGCTTTGGTCGACGGTCGCGGGGACGGGCGGCGAGCCAGCCACACAGAGGGCCCTCGATGAAGCCTGGAAGACGCTGCTGTTCAACCAGTTCCACGACATCCTGCCCGGTTCGAGCATCAACTGGGTGGCGCGCGAGGCCGAAGAGGACCACGCCAAAGTACTCGCGATGGCAGGAGAAATGGCGAGGGGTGCCCGGGGGCAACTAGCGGCCACGGTGGACGTGTCCTGGGCGTCAAGGCCGGTTATGGTGACGAACTCCACCTCGCATGACCGCCGTGAAGTGGTGGCGCTCGGGGAGGTGGGAAGGGGCTCCGACGTGGAAGCCCTAATGGACCGCTCCGGGCATGCCGGGGCACTCCAAAGGGCTGAAGACGGTGGCCTGCTCGCACTCGTCTCGGTCCCTTCGTGCGGTTGGACGGTTTACGACCTGGCGTCTCCGGGTGGTGGCACGCCATGCGACGAACCCGTGACCGCTGGGCCGGGCTTCTTGGAAAATGCCCGGCTGAGGGTGGAAATCGACCGTGACGGCATGGTCAAGTCGGTTTACGACAAGGGGGCCCGCCGGGAGGTCTTGGCGCCGGGGGAACGCGGCAATGCTCTTTGGCTTTACGACGACGAGCCGGCGCAGTGGGACGCGTGGGACATCGACGAGTTCTACGCCGACCGCGGCCGTGTTCTCGTGGAAGCAACTTCGGTCGAGGTGGTCGAGCAGGGCCCGCTGAGGGCTGGGATCCGGGTGCGCCGGCATTTCGGTTCGTCGACCCTGACCCAGGTGATTAGGCTCGCAGCTGGCTCCAGCCGTATCGATTTCGAGACCGAGGTCGACTGGCACGAACGTCACAAGTTGCTAAAAGCCGCATTTCCCGTGGCGGTCCGGGCAACTCGCGCAACCTATGAGATCCAGTTCGGCTCGGTCGAACGGGCGACCCACGCCAACACGAGCTGGGACCGGGCGCGCTTCGAGGTCTGTGCCCACCGCTGGGCTGACCTCTCGGAGCCCGGTTATGGGGTCGCCCTGCTGAACGATTCCAAGTACGGCTACCACATATGGGGGAACGTTATGGAACTTTCCCTGCTGCGTTCCCCAACCTCGCCAGACCCCGAAGCCGACCAAGGCCACCATAGGTTCACCTACAGCGTCCTTCCCCATGCCGGCGACCTGCGGGACGGCCAGGTGGTGGAGTCCGGCCTTGACTTGAACGTCCCGCTCGTGGTCAGCGCGGTCCCCGCTGCGACCGAGGAGCGGTCGGGGCCGGCCACGATCTCCTTCGTGCGCTTTGACCGGCCGGGCGTGGTGGTCTCGGCGATCACGCCCACCGAAGCCCGGGACGGCGTTATCTTGCGCTTCTACGAGGCACACGGGTCACGAGGCCGGCTCGGGATCGACCTCTCGCTCCCAGTTGCTCGCGCCGCACGGACGGACCTGCTCGAGCGCGAGGCGGGAAGCGTGCCCGTGCAGCCCACTGGCGAGGGGGCGCACCTCGACCTGGAGCTACGGCCCTTCGAGATAGTGACCCTGAAGCTCCAGGCGACGTAGGGCTCGTGGCAGCCTTTCCCAGTTGCCGCCGACGCCATCCCCGCGCTGGGGTGGCGTCGGGAAGGTCAACCACAGGGCGGGCCGGGGGTCACGGCCCGGGGACGGCTCGGAGGAGTATCGTCGCGCCCGATGGCTAACGCGAGCGTTGTGGTAGAGGGTGGCGGCGCACCGCTTCCCGCCGGCACATCGGAGCGCTACGAGGCATTCCGTCTCGAGCAGCGCGGCATCGACCTCATCCCCGAGACCGAAAGGCCGATGGCACCGGCCGGGCTGTTTTGGATGTGGGCGGGTGCCATCTGGAACGTGGAGTTCCTCGTCTACGGGGCACTCATCGTGTCCTTTGGGCTCTCGTTCTGGCAGGCAGTTGTGGCGATCCTGGTCGGGAACGCCTTTTACGCGTTCCTCGGGTTGGCCAGCCTTTGGGGGCCAGAGACGGGTACCACTGCATTTATGGTGAGCCGCGCGCCCTTCGGCCGCAACGGCAACCGGGTCCCGTCGCTGTTCAACTGGTTTACGCAACTCGGCTTCGAGATCGAAGGAATCGCGCTCGTGGTGCTGGTCGTGGAGGCGATGTTCCACCACGAGGGGACGGCCCTCGGCACCCTCGGCAAGGCGCTCGTGATCGTGGGCGCCGTGTTGGCCCAGTTCGTGATGCCCTTCCTCGGCCACGCCACAATAACCAGGGTCCTTCGCTACTTGTCGTTCGTGTTTATACCGATGTTTGCCATAATGGCGGTCCTCGTCATACCCCATGCCCACCCAGGCCATTTGCACCAGCACGTCTCCTGGCTCTACTGGACGACCGCCCTCGTGCTCATAGTCTCAGCGGGAGGGCTTGGTTGGACCGAGAACGCGGCCGATTTCTCCCGCTACCTCCCGCGGGCCACGAGCAAAGCCAGGACCTTTTGGGCTGCCACTTTGGGAGGCGCGGTCCCCTCGGTGCTTCTCGAGCTCCTCGGTGCGGCGGCGTACCTGGTGAGCCCCAAGGCGACAGCGGCGACGGGCCTGCCGGCGTCGTTCGCGAGCTGGTTTTTCTGGCCCTTCGTCGTGCTCGCCCTCCCGCAGCTCCTGGCCATAAACACCCTCGACATGTACTCCTCGGGCGTTACCCTCCAGGCGATCGGGTTGCCGCTGAAGCGTTGGGGCACCATAGTGCTGGACACCATCATCTGCGGGGCCATCACCGCGCTCGTCATCTTCAAGGGCACTTTTTACTCCGACCTGTCAGGTTTCTTGGACTACATCGTCGTTTGGCTCGGCCCGTGGTTCGGCATCATGGTGGTCGACTACCTGCTCCGCCGTGGCCGTTACGACGCCCCCGCACTGGCTGCCAAGCGTGGAGGCACCTACTGGCGAAATGGTGGGTTCAACTGGAAGGCACTTGCGTCGCTCGCCCTAGGGATGTTCGCAGCAATCATGTGGACGGACGCCGCGTACTATTTCCCCTCCTACACGTCCCCGCTGTCGAGGAGCACGCAGGGGGCCGACTTCAGCTGGCTGTTCGGGCTCGTCGTGGCCGCGCTCGCGTACTACCTCATGTCTCGTAGGAGCGTGGAACGGGAGCAGCCCGGCACTACGACCGGCCTGGCACAGGTCTCTGTGGCGGCCCAACGTACGCGCTGAGCGGCCGTATCAGGGCGTTTTGCGAGAGCTGCTCCATAATGTGGGCGGTCCATCCGGTAACCCGGCTCATCACGAAGATGGGGGTAAAGGTCGCGACGTCGAAACCCATTAGGTGGTACGCCGGGCCAGTCGGGTAGTCGAGGTTGGGGAAGATGCCCTTGGAGTCGGCCATTGCCTTGGCGAGACGCCGCTGGAGGTCGACCAGCCTCGAGGCGTCGCGGCCCAGGGCAAGGGTTTCTAGGGCCGCCTGCATCGTGGGGACGCGAGAGTCGCCGTGCTTGTAGACGCGATGGCCGAACCCCATGATCTTGCGCTTGGACGCCAGCGCGCTGGCGAGCCATGCTTCGACGTTGCCAGGCTCGCCGATCTCTTGGAGCATCCCCATCACAGCCTCGTTGGCGCCCCCGTGGAGGGGGCCTTTCAGCGCGCCTATGGCGCCGACAACCGATGAATAGAGGTCAGACAATGTGGAGGTGATCACCCTTGCCGTGAAGGTCGAAGCGTTGAAGCTGTGCTCGGCGTAGAGGACCATGGAGACCTCGAAGCAGCGCGTGACCTCGGCCTCGGGTACCGAGCCGAAGCACATGTGGAAGAAGTTCTCGGTGAAGGAGAGGCCCGTGTCGGGGGCGATCGGGGGCAGCCCCCGTCTCCGCCTCTGCTCGGCGGCGACGACAGTCGGTAGCTTGGCCATGAGGCGGAGCGACTTGTCGAGGTTGGCTGCCGGCGAGGGGTCGTCCTCCTTGGCGTCTAGCGCACCCATGATGCTGACGGCCGTACGGAGCACGTCCATCGGGTGGCACGTCGTGGGCAGGTGCGCCAGCTGCGCGAGCAGGCTGGCGTCGACGTGTCGCTCGGAGCGCTCGGCCTTTTGGAGCCCCTCGAGCTGCTGGCGGTCCGGCAGGTCGCCATGCCAGAGGAGGTACGCGACCTCCTCGAAACTGAAGCGGGTGGCCAGCTCTTGGGCCGGGTAGCCTCGGTAGAGGAGCGAGTTGGTCTCTGGGTTGACCATCGAGATCGCCGTCGTGTCGGCGAGCACGCCTGCGAGCCCTCGCCTCACCTCTGGCGCACCAGTGGCGCCGCTTGCGTCCTCGCCAGCAGTCATGGCGTCCTCCGTTTCCCTTGCTCGTCCCCGAGACCGGGCTGCCCGGCGGCCGGCGTTCCCGGCGACCGGCGTTCCCGGCGACCGGCGACCGGCGTTCCCGGCGACCGGCGTTACCGGGCTGCCCGGCGGCCGGCGTTCCCGGCGACCGGCCTCCCAGGTGCAACGGCTTCCCAGCTGGCAAGTACCGTAGCCGAGCTGGCATTGCCGGAGAGGTTGGCCCGTCGCCTGTCGCTCGGTGACGGTTGGCACAGTGTACGCTGGCCAAACCTGTTTGCGACTGTTTTGCCTCGCCGGGCGGCCTAATCATGGCTGTGGTCCCTTGGCAGCCGGTCCGGCCGGCGAGGCGTGCCAGGGGAGTGGGCAGCGCTGCGAGGGCGGGCACCCTCGAGGAATGAGACTTGGTACCGGTCCGGGATGTAGCCTTCCCGCACGGGCCGTAGTGAGGGATCGTCTGGCCAAACTACGGGTTGGGCCCGGGCAAGGAGCACCTAAATGGGCACACACAGCGAACTCGCCGAACGTCATCGCCGGGTCCTTCCATCCTGGTTGGCCCTCTATTACGACCAACCGATCGAGCTCGTGGAGGGCAAGGGCTGTTTCGTCAGGGACGGCGAGGGTAACGAGTACATCGACTTCTTCGGCGGCATCCTGACCACGAGCATCGGCTACGGTGTGGAGGAGTTCGTAGAGGCCGTGCGTTCCCAGGTCGGCCGCATGGTGCACACCTCGACGCTCTACCTGGTGCGCCCGATGGTGGAGCTGGCCGAGCGCATAGCCGGGCTGTCTGGTATCGAGGATGCAAAGGTCTTTTTCACCAACTCTGGGAGCGAGGCGATAGACACGGCGCTCATGATGTGCTGCGCTGCGCGCCGTTCCAACCAGGTGCTTGCGCTCCGCAATAGTTACCACGGGCGCTCGTTCGCTGCGACCGGGGTCACGGGCAACCGAGCATGGTCGCCGTCGTCTTTTACGCCGCTGTCGGTCAGCTGGTTGCACAACGGCGACCGCCTGCGCGGCGTCTTCGCGGGCCTCGACGACGACCAGGTTTGCCGGGCAGCAGCCGCAGACCTCCGTGAGGTGCTCGCCACGACGACGTCTGGTGATGTGGCCTGCTTCATCGCAGAGCCGGTCCAAGGCGTCGGTGGTTTTGTAGTCCCGCCCGACGGCTTTTTCGGGGCGCTCCAGGAAGTGCTAGCGGAGCAGGGCATTTTGTACATTTCCGACGAGGTGCAGACGGGGTGGGGGCGGACTGGAGAGCATTTCTGGGGCTACGAGGCACACGGGGTGAAACCGGACCTATTGGTGTTCGCCAAAGGCCTGGCCAACGGTTTGGCCATCGGTGGCGTGGTGGGCCGGGCCTCGGTGGTGGACGCTCTCGGCTCCAATTCGATCTCGACATTCGGAGGTAACCCCTTGGCGACTTCCGGTGCTCTGGCTACACTCGATTACATACTCGACCACGGC
>JAJZYO010000037.1 GCA_021798075.1 Actinomycetes bacterium | reverse complement strand
CCTCGTCGATCGGTATGGCGCGGGACGCGCCGTGGGGCACGTACTTGAGCTGGGCCATGAGCTTGGCCTTGGAGTCCTCGTCGTCTCTGGCCCCACGGATGATGGCCACGACCTTGTCGATGACATCCGCCGCCGCCTTCTCGGCGAGAAGGAGGTGGAGCCGGCGTTCCAGTACGTCGCGCTCGTGTTGGAGGCGCCTAGTGACCACCTCCTTGCGGAACTCTATGAAGTGCTGGAGGATCTCGCGAAGCGACAGGGTCTTGGGTACGTTGTCCACTAGCACGGTGAAATTGAACGCCAGGGTGTCCCTGAGCTTGGTGTGCTCGGCCAGTTCGTGCATCAACCGTTCGGGGGAGCCGCCGCGCTTTACCTTCACCTGGACGTCGACACCGTTGGCATCCGTCAGGTTTTTCGGTAGCTCGGCGGTGAAGATTTCAGTGACCTTTCCCGCCTTGGCCCCCTCCACCGCCTGCTCGACGATCGACTTGGCCGAGACCTGGTAAGGGAGCTCGCTGATTTTCAAGACGGGCTCGCCCGGCAGCTGCTCAATGCGGCCTTGGACGACCACCGTGCCCCGGCCGGTCTCATAGATGTCGGCCAGGTTTTCGGGGTTGACGACGATGCCACCACCAGGGAGGTCCGGTCCGGGCATGACCTTCAGGAGCTTCAGGGTCGCGACGTCCGGGTCGTCTAGGACAAGGAGCGCCGCATTGACCACTTCGGCGAGGTTGTGGGGAGGTATCGAGCAGGCCATCGCCCAACCCACACCCATCGAGCCATTGACGAGCAGGTTGGGGAAGGTGACGGGCAGGACCGTAGGCACCTGCTTGGTTTCGTCGAAGTTGGGCTCGTGCGCCACGACCTCTGGCCTCAGGTCGACGAGGAACTCGCTGGCCGCGGGTGAGAGGCGGCACTCCGTATAGCGCTGAGCGGCAGCCGGAGCCTCGTTGTGGAGGTTGCCCCAGTTGCCTTGGCCGTCTATCAGGGGCAAGCTGGACTGCCAGGGCTGGGCCATCCGGACCATTGCGTCGTAGACCGCCACGTCGCCGTGCGGGTGGTAGGTGCCGATCACCATCCCAACGGTCTTGGCCGACTTGGAGTACTTTCGGTCGGAGCGCAACCCGAGGTCGTCCATGGCCACGATGATCCGTCTTTGCACGGGCTTGAGGCCGTCTCGGACGTCTGGGAGAGCCCGGTTGGTATTGACGTAGCTCCCGTAGGCCCGGCCCCTGGCGAGCATCGCGTCGGAGTAGTCAACCTGCTCCCCGCTCCAAGGGAAAAAGAGGGCTTCTAGTTCCTCGTCTTCTCCCGGTCCCTGCCCAGTGGCTTCATCGGGGACGTCGAAAGGACCGGGCCCGTCGTCGGTAGTGCTCACGCCAGCACCTCGAGGCCGACCTCTTCTAGCCAGTTTCTACGCTTGGCCGCCGCCACGGGGCCGTTGCCCATGATCAAGCTGAGCGTTTCCATGGACTCGGGGACATCTTCCATGGTCACTTGCTGCAGTTTCCGGGTAGAGGGGTCGAAGCAGGTCGCCCTCAGGTGCTCCCACGGCATCTCGCCGAGGCCCTTGAACCGGCTGACGTCGTCGCCCTTGCGGTTGTGACGACGCAGGAGTTGTGACCGCTCGGCCTCGTCGTAGGCGTACACGAACTTCTCGCCTTTGGCATCGAGGTTGATCTTGAAGAGGGGAGGTCGGGCCAAGAAGACCCGGCCCTCGGATACGAGCGAGGGGAAGAGCTCGAAAAGCATGCCCAGGAGCAAGTTGCCGATGTGGGCACCATCTGTATCGGCGTCCGTGAGGATCACTACCTTTGCATAGCGGCGGTCTTTCTGCTCTAGCGAGGCCACGACCCTTTTGCCGGCGGCCTCTTTCCTGCCGCCCATGGCAATGAGGATGCTCTCGATCTCGGTGTTCCGCCAGATGCGGTCGTTGGAAGCGCCGAGGACGTTTAGGATCTTCCCTCGGATCGGGAGGACCGCTTGGAAGTGCTTGTCCCTGGCATTGGCCGCCGTCCCAAGCGCAGAGTCACCCTCGACTATGTAAAGCTCACGCTCTTCTACTGGTCGCGACTCCAAGCAGTCGTCGAGTTTGCCGGGCAGGGGCGACTCGTCGAAGACGCCGCGCTTGCGCTTGGTGTCTGCGCGGCCTCGGGCGAGGCGTGAGTCCCTTGCTTCCGAACAGCGGGCGAGGATCGCCTCGGCGTCGGACTTGTGGCGCTTGTCGCGCAGCCACTCCGAAAGCGCCGCGTAAACGAAGGTCTGCACCGCGCCTTTGGCCTCGGAGTTGTTGAGCTTGTTTTTGGTCTGACCTTCGAACTGGGGGTCCGCCAGCTTGACCGATACTGCCGCGGTCAGGCCCTCCCAGATGTCTTTGGGGTGGAACGACTCCTTCTTGTCTTGTTTCAAGCGCCCTGCTTCGTAGGCAAAGCGGTTCATGACGCTCGTAAGGGCTGCCCTCAGGCCTTCGACGTGCGTGCCACCGTCCACGGTCGAGATGACGTTCGCGAAGGAATGAGCGCGCTCGGCCTCGTCGGTCTTGCCGTTCCACGCCGTCCACTGGAGGGCGACCTCGACCGAAATTGCGGCGCTATTGCGCTCCTGTCCGGTGCGCTCCTGTCCGGTGCGCTCCTGTCCGGGAGCGTCGTCCGAAGACAGGTAGACGACGTCGCGGTGCACCGGCGCGCGCTCTGCGTTCGCGTCGATCTCGCGCACGTAGTCCGCTATGCCGTTGCGTGAGACAAACACCTTTTCTGGGTGGCCTGGCCACCGGAGGACGAAACTGAGCCCTTTCACCAAGAAGCTCTTCTCCCTGAGGCGAGCTTCCACGGTCGTGTAGGAGTACCGGGCGTCCGGCTCGAACACGGATTGGTCGAACATAAAGCGCACCGTCGTCCCGGTCTTTGCCCCCTTGCCCAGGGCCCGGCCCCTGGTGAGCGCCTTGACGGGGAGCCCCTTTTCGTAACGCACCGTCCAGAGGTAGCCATCACGGGCTACCTCTGCTTCGAGCCAGGCGGAGAGGGCGTTGGTCACAGCGGCGCCGACACCGTGGAGGCCTCCGGTGACCTTGTACCCGCCGTCACCGAACTTGGCCCCGCCGTGGAGCTTGGTGAAGACGATGTCAATGGCGGGGAGGCCGGTTTGCTTGTGGGTACCGACTGGGATACCGCGACCGTCGTCTGTCACCTGGACCACATTGCCGGCGAGCAGCTCGACGGTGATGGACTTGCAGTACCCGGCGAGCGCTTCGTCGACCGCGTTGTCGACGATCTCCCAGATCAAGTGGTGGAGGCCCCTCGACGTGGTCGAGCCGATGTACATACCGGGTCGGAGCCGGACGGGCTCCAGTCCTTCCAGGACCCGGAAGTTGTCAGCGGTATAGCTGCCGTTGGCGGTGTTGTCTCCGTTGGGCACGGCTCGACCTTAGCGAGTGGGCGTGACGCCTCACTGGGCCACGGGGACATGCAGGTGCCACCTCGAAGGCGCCCGGCCACTAATGTCTCGCCATGATCCTCGACGAGCCGCGGTTGGTCGCAACGGAGTGGGAGGTCCTAGACGAGCGCTTCAGGCCGTGCGTCGGGGACCGCTCGCTCCAATGCCTACATACTGGCAACCGCTGGGCGGAGGGGCCGGCATGGGTGCCGGCAGGGCGCTACCTCGTATGGAGCGACGTGCCCGGCAACAGGCTCCTCCGCTGGGATGAGACGACTGGTGCCGTCGGTGTTTTCCGTTCCCCCTCTGGGTTTTCCAATGGCAACACTCTCGACCGGCTGGGTCGCCTCGTCACCTGCGAGCAGAAGCACCGGCGGGTCACGCGCACCGAGCACGACGGTTCGGTGACTGTCCTCGCCGACCACTTCGAAGGCCGGCGCCTGAACAGCCCGAACGACGTGGTGGTCGCCGCCGACGGGTCGATCTGGTTCTCCGACCCTACCTACGGTATCCGCAACCACTATGAGGGGGACCGGTCGCCGAGCGAGACGGAGACCAACAACGTCTACCGCCTCGACCCCGCGACGGGCGCCATGACCGTGCAGGCCGACGACTTCGACCAGCCCAACGGGCTCTGCTTCTCGCCCGACGAAAAGACGCTCTACATCTCAGACACCGCTCGCCGGCATATGCGCTCGTTTGCCGTCGGTCCCGGCGGGGACCTCGCCGGCGGCGACGTCTTTGCCACCTGCACTGCCGGCGCTTTTGATGGGTTCCGTGCCGACGATGAAGGGCGGATTTGGACGTCGGCGGCCGACGGCGTCCACTGCTACGACCCTGACGGGACCCTTATCGGCAAGCTGCGCGTACCCGAGGTCGTGGCCAACGTGACCTTTGGCGGCGACCGGCGAAACCAGCTCTTCATCACGGCCACCACCTCGGTTTATACCCTTCTTGTGGGCGTTCGGGGGCTCAACCTGCTCAGCTAGCGGCGGCTCCTGGCGGTGCGGCTCCTACCGGTGCCTACATGGGCTCGCTCAATCAACCTCGACCACTGCGACGGTATCGCCACGGGCGATTGCGAAACGCCTGTGATCGGAGTCTACGGCGACCGGCGGGGGAGGCTCCCGGAGCTGCCAGATCACGCTGCCATCTTGGGTGCCACTGTCGATGTCCTTCCATTCCTGCAGGGTCCTTCCGCTGGCAGCGTCGACTAGGCGCGGGTGTGAGAACAGGCAGAGCAGCTGGGAGCGCATGGCGTGCATGGTGCCCGTTCGCTGCTCGAGACGCGCCACGGAGACCCAGGCGCCCTCGTCAAACGACCAGAGCCCAAGTTGCCCGGGCGAAAGGACCCCCTCCTCGTGGACTGGCCGTCCCGGGCTCATGCTCACGGCGAGCAGGTCGGGGCCGAGCCAGCAGGCGGCTTCCACCGAGCCGCCAATCGCCGACCTGGGTAGCAGCCCCGGGCCGTCCAGGTGGGAGCTGTCCTCCAGCGCGTTGGAGGTGTCGAAGACCATGGCGACCCCCACAGGGCTCCCCACCCATCCGGCCGAGAGCAAGTACCGCCCGCCGGGACTGAAGCAAAGACGCGAGTGGAAGACGTCGGCAGCGCGCGAAGAGGCCGCGCACAGGGGTTCACCCCGGGCGAGGGTCTCCAGGGCTATGCGGTAGTAGCCCTCTGGGCAGTGGGCGAGCGCCTCTTGGCCTCCGGGCAGCTCGGTGACGGCGATCGGGTACTCGAAGGCGTTGGCCTTGTAGTAGCTGCGGTTCAGCTCACGGACGGGGTAGTGCGCGTTGGTGACTAGGGCCTTGGTGCCGAGCGAGCTGTAGAGCACCCGGAGCCCGCTCGGTGCGACGAGGGCCCTGTCGAAATCGAAGCCCCAGTCGCGGGTAGCCGGCATGGTGGAGCCGTCCAAGCCCACAGTTGCGTGCCCCCCGGCCAGGTCCACCAGTGACCCTTCCAGCCAGGCCAACGAGCGGGCCTTGTGGCCTCGCTCGAAGCGCAAGTGGACCGCGCCTGCCTGTCGGGAACTTGGGCCCGGGTCGGTCACGGAGCTGTGCATAGTAGGGATGTCGGCACGTACGCACCTGCGCAGTAGGGGCCCTTCCTCAACCGCTACGGGAGGCACGGAGGATTGGAACGGCCCGGCCGTGCTGTGCTTGGCTGTCCAGGTGACTAGCCACGAGGGACCGCCCCGCAGGGTCAGTGCCAGCCGCGAGATCGCTGCCAGCCCCGAGCGGATCTTTGAGCTGATCGCCGACCCGGCCAACCAGCCGCGCTGGGACGGCAACGATAACCTGAGCGAGGCAGCTGCAGGGCAGCGCGTCCGGTCTAAAGGCGACGTGTTCCAAATGAGGCTTACCAGTGGTGGCACCCGGGACAACCACGTGGTCGACTTTGCCGAGGGCAGGCGGATCGCCTGGAAGCCTTCCGAGCCGGGTCAAGCTCCCCCCGGTCACCTCTGGGCTTGGGAGCTCGAGCCGCTCGGGTCGTCACGGACCTTGGTCACCCACACCTACGACTGGACCGAGCTGGTCGACGAAAAACGCTTCGCTCGAGCCAGAGCCACCACTGCCGACAAGCTCGAGGCTTCGCTCGCCCGTCTCGCCGCCATAGCTGAGGCGCCGGACGGTCAGGTCGCGCCTAAACCGACGCCCTGATCTCGGGGCCGCACGTCAGGCCTATTCCGGGCCTGGCGCCACGGCGAGCACCGTTATTTCGACTTTGACCCGAGGTGCAAGCGACACCCCCACTGTCGTGCGGGCCGGGTAGGGCGGCGAGAACACATGCTCGTACGCCTCGTTCATCGCTTGGAAGTCGTCCATGCAAGCAAGGAAAACGTCAACTCGGAGGACGTCGTCGAGGCCACAGCCTGAGGACGAGAGGGCTGCGGCTACATTGCGGAAGGCCTGAGCGGTCTGCGCCGAGACGTCATCTGAGGCGAGCGAGCCAGTGGCAGGATCTATGCCGACCTGACCGGCCACGGCTACGATCGCGCCGATCCTTGCGAGCTGAGAATAGGGGCCGGCAGGTTTTGGAGCATTGGGGGTGCGTCCTTCTGTCCTGGTCAATCTCTTTGCCTCCTGTGCGTTTGCTGGACCAAATGGGGCTGGACCAAATGGGGCTGGACCAAATGGGGCTGGACCAAATGGGGCTGGGCTGGATAGTGCTGACCAAATCGGGCCGTAGGAAGGCTAGCCGCAGTGCTCGCTGGCCTGCCTGGGTGAAGGCCTGCTGCCAGGCCCGAGCTATCCTGACGTCGTGCAAGCCCCTGCGCTCGAGCCATCTAACGGCCTCTACCGCTTTAGCTGCCCACGCTGTGACAAGGAGGTAGCGGAGCGTTTCTACGGTCCTTGCAGCGAGTGCCGCGAGCAGCTCAACGAGACCGCCTATCGCCCACCAGCAGCGGGCGAGGACATCGAGAGGCAACGCTTCGAGCCGAAGATGAACGTTGTCCCGAACGACGTCACCGCGCGGGTCGAGCGTGACGAGCCGGAGGAAGACGACGACCACGGGGATTGACCCCGGCTTCTAGCGGGCCAACCACTCGGTGGGTTGACATCGTCGCGCGTCAGGCTTATCCTGACTATGAGTCAGGCTTATCCTGACACCTGTGGTGACGAGGAGGAGACGCGTGGCACGTAGCGCAATCGAGGATGGCTTGGGGTGTTCGTTCTGTGGCAAGGACCAGCACGAGGTCCTTCGCTTGGTCGCAGGGCCCGGCGTTTACATCTGCAATGAATGCGTGGACCTCTGCAACCAGATCATTGCCGAAGAGCTCGACGCGAAAGAGCCTGGAGACGCCGACGCGCCGGCGGCGAGCCGTGGGGACCCCCCGCCAATGCTGAAAGCCTGGGACAGCCTGTCGGACGAAGAGTTGCTTGACGAGATGGTCAAGGCTCACGCTGCTCACGACAATGTGGACCGCGGTGTCGCGCTGCACGTCAAAGCGCTGAGGGCAAGGGGAGTCAGCTGGGCGCGTATAGGCGACGCGCTCGGTATGACCCGCCAATCGGCTTGGGAACGGTTCTCCGGCGAGGACTGACGCTTCGCCGCTCTTGTCGCTCCCAGGGCGAGCCACATCTGGACGAGCCACATCTGGGCGAGCCACATCTGGACGAAAAAGCGGCCGGGGGCCTCCGAGGAGGCCTTGTCCGGCCGCTTTGCGCAGGGGGAACTGGTGCAGGGGAATTAGCCGGCGCTCACCGCCACGCCTTGGGAGCTGCTGGGGACGGCGGTTGTCGTGTGGAGATCCGGTATCTCGGCTTCAACGGGGACCCGCCTCGAGTGCCAGAGGCCGAGACCCGACAGCAGCAGGGTGATGCCTGCCAGGCAGAAGGCCACGATGCCACCGATCAAGGCGACTTGGCCAACTTCCCACCAACCGTAGGCATTGAGGAGCATGCCCCGTAGCGTCGTGCCCTGGAAGACTGTCTGCTCGAGCGAGGCGAGCTTGGTCGCCTGGGCGCTGCCCGGTTTTGCGGCACGGGCGGCGTTGGAGACGAGCGCATAGACGCCGTGGTAGGGCATCTCGGAGAGGTGCACCTTGATGAAGTCGTTCGCGAAGACCTCAGCCTGAGCACCGGTCAGGAGCTTCTGGCCGGCGTACTGGGAGACAGAGGGGATCATGCTTGGCGTGATCTCGGTGCCGGCCTTGGCGTGGGCGAAGGCGGCCTTCGAGGGGAACGTGATTTCCTGCTCGGCGAGCTGGCTACGCACGGTCGAGCTAGCATAGCTGTAACCCCACATAGCGACGGCACCAGCCACGACGAGCACGAGGGCTAGCATTGCGCCGCCGGCGCTCACCAGGATGTCGAAGCTTTTCCTGCGCATCTTGTGTTCCTTTCCTTTTTCCCTCTTCGGGTTCTCTAAAGGAAAGTGTTCAGGAAAAGCGCGGTGTTCCGTTAGGGCCCAACGTCCCCGGGTGGGGGCCCCAAAGGTCATCCTTCAGGGTGGCTTAAGGTACGGGCAGCGATGCGTGGCGTGCCGGCTCAGTTCCGCGAGCGCTACTGCCAGGTGACGCCGAAGCAACGGTCTCCCAAGCGACCGGGCGACCAGCGGCCCCACTGGCCGTTCATGGCGCGTCGGGTCGTCTCTGTCCAGTTGATCACGTCCGGCCGGCTGGTCCTGCGGACGACTTGGAGCAGCCCCGTCTCGTACACCTTGTAGCCGGCCCACACCCCCGGGTAGTCCTTGGTGGAACCCGTCTCTGCGATCACGAGCGGGCCATGGCTGTAGCGGCGGTTGCGGTGGCGGTGGCCGCAAGAAAGTAGAGAGTCTGGTTTCCGGGCGGCGAGGGCTTCGAGCAGCGCCGTGCTCTCGGCGAAGGGTATACCGGGCGGGTAGACGGTCGGGTAGCGGTGCATTTCGGGAGGGTGGTGGAGCACGACCATCGCCGGGGTGGGAGCTTCGCCGGCCAGCTCGGCCACCTCTAGCCCGGCGGCGGGGGGTAGGTGGCCGCTGTGGTAACGGGGGTCTGCGTGGACTGTGTTGACGAGCACAACACGAAGCCCGGGGAGGTCGAGCGCCCTCGGGCCCCACGAGAGCCGGATGCCGCTCGCCTGGAGCACTGCCCGCATGTCCACGTTGAGGGCATTGTCGTGGTTGCCGAGCACCGCCTCGACCGGTACCGGGCTACTGGCGAGTATGCGGCCGGCCGTGCTCAGTTCGCCGGACGTAGCGATCCGCGTGAGGTCACCCTTGGCCACGATGAGGTCGGCTCCCCATGCCGCGGCTTCGGCAAGCGCCGCCGTGAGGGCGCGCACCGGGTACGGGCTGGAACCTGGCCGGAGCGCCGCCTGGTCCCATATCCGGCCCCAGATGCCGAAGTGCTTCTCACCGATGTGGATGTCGGTGACGGCCGCCAGCTGGGCAAGGAGCCGGCCTTCAGGTGGCTGGACGGTAGTGACCCGCCCCGCGAGGAACTTCGGCAAGCCGTCGGCGCTCGCCACGATGTCATATGTCGTAGCGGGCGAGAGGCCTTCGATCACTACCGACCCCGGGCCGGATGGCCAGGCCGGGTCGAGCACCCTGGTGCCGCTCAGGTGCAACAGGCCGGCCAGATCTCTTCGAGCTCGCACATCTGCGCCCGGGCCTCCCTTTCCCCTCACCTCCGGGCGCTCCACGCCGGTCCCAGGCCCTGAACCGGGCTGCTCGTAGTGGTCGCCGCCACTTGCTGGCGGCGCACCTCTCCACCTGTACACGGAAACGACAAGCTCGGCCTGGGGAGACGCCATGGGGTGGGCCACGCCGCCCCCGACCTCGATGCGTAAGCCAGCCCGGGGGGAGCCCCGCCAGGCGAGCTGCACGGAGTTGTCGTCGACGGCGAACACCTCGATCGGCCACGCGCGCCGCGAAAACGGGCGCCCGGCCGCGGGTGCCCATCGCGGGACCGTAACTTGCGCCACCGGTGCTCGCGGCACTTGGAGTCGAGGCATCGCGGTATGAGGCGCTGGCCCTGCGGACCTCACCTCCAGACCAGGTTGCCCGCCCAGAGGGACGCCCGTGCCTCAGCGCGCTCCGCCGGCCGAGCGCGCCTCCTCTGCCAGCGCTGAAAGCGCCGAGGTGACCGCCGTCTCCAGTAAGGGCGCCGCATTTTTGGCAAAAGCGAGGTTGACCTCCATGCGCTCGCGTGACTGCGCGACCCTGAGCCCGCCCCGTGGTACTGGGTGGGCGTCGAGCCAGGATGTTGCCCGTCGGACGCTGTCTTCGCCGCCGGAGGCTAGCGCGGGCAGGGCTTCGAGGACCCGCGCCATCGCCGTCTTTGGCCATCGGGAGAGCACTTCGTCCCAGTGGGACTCGAGTGCCTCCCAGGCGAGCCCGCAGCCCTCCCTACGGCCGAGCACGCCCATTACGAGGAACGGGGCGTCCTGAGTGCGTACCTCGTCTGAGAAGGCGAGCTGGAGCGAGCGCCCGAGCAGTGGCTCGTCGGCGAAACCGGCCAGGGCCTGGAGGTAGCGGATCTCGTCCTGAGGTGTGTTCGCGGCCTTGTAGCGCGAGTAGAGCAGCTCCCACTCGGCCTCGGAACCACCAGCAGCGACTACCTGGGCCACGGCCGTTGCGAGGTCAGGCGGGAGAGCCGTCTGGCCGGCGCCTGCTGCCCCCAAGCGCCTGCTGGCCTCTTCGCGCACTGCCGGGTCGTGGCCGAGCGTCCCGAGCAAAGCGACGAGCCGCGCACGGAGGCGGGCCAGGCGCGGGGTCTCCCCTGCCTGCTCTGGCTCCCAGCCCATTTTTTCGAACAGGGGCGTGCCGAGCGAACGGGCGAGGCCGTGGACCTGGGGCCGGACGTGCTCGGGGGAGATGAGGTCAAGAAGCCCAAGGCCGCTTTGGAGCGACCACCACACATCGGGGTCCTTGTCTGAGCGCAGGTGCTGCCAGAGAGCCAGGGAGGCCTGGAGGGGGACGATCCCGGCGAGGGTTGCAGACCAGGTATCGCCAGCGAGGCTCAGACGCTCCCTGTTGTCGAGGGCCCCGAGATTGGCGAAGAGCCGCTCCCTCAAGTCGTCGCTGTAGTTGCTGCGGTAGACGCCCCAGGCTCCAGCGTTCAAGAGCACCCAGTCGGGTTCGCCTTCGAGCGCCACGTGCGCCTCAGCCTGGTCGAGGAGGAGTTGCTGGCGTTTCTCACCTGCTGGCGTCCCGTAGCGGAGCGCGACCGGGACGACCCAAAGAGGGCTGCCCTCCTCGTCTCCAGCGTCCTTGCCTGCGTCCAGGAGGAACCTTCGCTGGGAGAGCACTATCTCGTCTGGGCCCGCGCGCCCGACCGAAACTACCGGGTGACCAGCCTGGTTGACCCATGACCCCATGGTCGCCTTGACCGGCTCTCCGGAGGCCTCCTCGAGGGCGTCCCAGAGGTCGGTGGTGCTGGTATTGGCGAACTGGTGGCGGTCTAGGTAGCTGTGCAAGCCGCGGCGGAAGGTCTCCTCGCCGAGGTAGCGCTCG
>JAJZYO010000036.1 GCA_021798075.1 Actinomycetes bacterium | reverse complement strand
CGTGGCCGTCGCCATGAACACCGGCACGATGGCGGCCCGAGAGGCCGGCAACATGATCGACCTCGACTCCAACCCCACCAAGCTCATCGAGATCGTCGAAGTCGGCAAGCAGATCCTCATCACCCGCGGCGCACTCACCACCTTCTCGGTGGTGAACGACGTGGCCAAGTATTTCGCCATCATTCCCGCGATGTTCGTCGTCGCCTACCCCGGACTCGAGGCGCTCAACATCATGCACCTCACGTCGCCCCAGACGGCGATCCTCTCGGCGATCATCTTCAACGCCCTTATCATCCCCGCCCTCATCCCGCTCGCCTTGCGCGGTGTGCGCTACCGGGCCACCACCGCCATCGCCATCCTGCGCAAAAACCTGCTCATCTACGGCCTCGGGGGGCTGGTGGTGCCCTTTGCCGGCATCAAGCTGATCGACATGGTCGTTACTGCCCTCCACCTCGTCTCGACCACCCGCTGACCATGCCTGTCACCGCCACCATGCCCGTCACCGCCACCATGCCCGTCACCGCCACCATGCCCGTCACCGCCATCATCCCCGCCCGTCTTGGAAAGGAGGAGCCATGCGCCTCAGGGTGATCTGGAGCGCCGTCCGAATGGTGTTGCTCTTCGTGGTCGTCCTCGGCCTCGGCTACAACCTCCTTATGGTCGGCATCGGCGAAGCCGCCTTCCCCGCGCACGCCAACGGCAGCATGGTCAACTACGACGGCCGGGTGGTGGGGTCACGCCTGATCGGCCAGCAGTTCACCTCTGCTCGCTTCTTCGAGGGCAGGCCGAGCGCTACGACACCCCCCTACAACGCCGCCTCCTCGGCGGCGAGCAACTACGGGCCGACCAACCCGGCGCTCCTAAAGGAGATCCGCACCAACCTGGCCCAGGTGCTAAAGGAGAACCCGGGCGTGAAGGCGAGCCAGGTGCCCCCTGACCTCGTTGAGAGCTCGGCCAGCGGATTGGACCCCGATATCTCCCCGGCGGCCGCGTACCTGCAGGTCCCGAGGGTCGCCAAGGCCAACCACCTGCCCGTGGCCACGGTGCGGAACCTCGTCGCCCAGCATGTGACCGGTCGGTTCCTCGGGATCTACGGAGCCCCCCACGTCAACGTCCTCGAGTTGAACCTGGCGCTGCTCAGGCTCGACAAACACTGAGCCTCGATCGAAGGAAGGAGGCAAAATGGCCTACGCCTGGGAGACCGTTGGAGGGATCGCTGCGGTCGTGGTCTTGTTCGGCTTGTTCTGGCTCTACGCTAAGGCATGTGACCGCCTCTAACCCATCAGAAAGCACCAGATAGATAAGGAACCCATAATGAGCACCATTGAAATCGCCGCGTTCGTCACCAGCATCGCCATGCTGGTCTTCTTGTTCTACGCCATGCTCTACCCCGAGAAGCTCTGACGCGCCGAGGCACCAGCCCCCGGCGGGCGACGCGGTCGGTGATGGTGGGCTGCCACTTCCATCATCCCTACTCGGTCTCGAGGGAGGGCATGGGGTCCTCACCACTTCCTGGTCCGGTCGCCGATAGCTGGCCGCGAAGGCGCCGGGCCATGGGCGCAGCAAGAGCGAGAACGCCGGCCAGGGTGGCGAAAGCGAGCCACGGCGTACCTTCAGCGAAGCCGGAGAGGACCGCGACCACGATCCCGCCTGCCTGGCCGGCAAGCCAGAGGAGCCCCGCAGCTGCAGCCGCCCCGTCGCCGCCGCGGCGCTCCGCAACCTCGAGCATGACGGGTAGGCAGGGCAGGAGGAGTACCCCGACTAGGCACAGGCTGACGGTGGCGCTCATAAGACCAGGCACCCAGGCAAGGACGGAGCAGGCGGCGATTGTTGCCACCCCACCCACGACAAGTGCTGGTAGCTGCCAGCCCCTCCGCGCCACCCATGGTGGCATTAGAGCAGAGCTCGCAACGCCGCCAAGGACCATGACTGTGAGCAGGGTGTCGGACTGCCTGGCGTCGATGCCGGCCGGCTGGAGCAAGGGCTGTGCCCAGGTCGTGAGCGAGACGAACACGCCGAAGCCGACGAAGACGAATGCGACGAGGCCTCGCATGACGGGGTCGGACCAGAGGCGGCGCATCTCCGACCACCCGGCATTGGCGACGACCTCCTCTGACGAAAACGGCGAAGGGCAACGCAAGAGCGAGACCACGAGCACTACCGCACCTAGGGCGGAATAGGCGGCCCCGATGGAGAGGAGGAGCCCTGCCTGGGCTGCACCGAAGCTGGCCGCTGCGACGAAGGCCATCACGAAGCCCAAGAAAGTCCCGGCCGAACCTATTGCAATCCCCAAGGGCCTGTCGGGTGGGCGCAGGTAGCGCCTGGCCACAGCGGTGACAGCGTTCAATAGGAACGGCTGGGCAGCAGCCACCACTACTTGTCCGAGGAGGACCCAAGCGAAGCCGTTCCGGCTGAGACCACCTAGGCGGATGGCGGCCCCGAGGGCGTTGAGCACGGCCCCGGCACCGAGCCAGGTCCGGAGCGAGCGGTCCACCGCTCTTGCGGCCGGTATCGCGAGCAGGACGTACATGAGGGGGAAGACTTCTGAGAGCATGCCCACCTGGGACTCGCTAACCCGGAAGTGGGCCTCGACGCCGGTGGTGAGTGGCGCGAAGACGAGCCAAGCCATCTGGTTGGCTGACGAGGCGATCGCGAAGCTGGCGACAGGCAGCCAACGGCTCCGAGGGGTTGCCACGGCAAGCGATGATAGATGCCGGGGTGCGGGGCTCCCCCGCATTGAACGGCCCAGGACTACTCAGACGCCGAGGCTGCTGCGTGCCCCGGCTTGGAAGGCCCAAAACGGCATTGCCCGCTTGGCTAGGATGCCGACGCGCTCCGAGGCTCTCCCAACTGACACGCGCCGAGGCGGGTGGCCCGAGGTGAGCACCTTGGAGACGACGCCTGCCACCTTGTCGGGGGCGACGCCCTTTCGCTCATCGCGTTCCATCACGGAGATGGCCTTGGCCTGCGCCGACGAGTAGCTCCCGTCCAGAGCTCCCGCACCGACGACACGGCGGCGCTCGGTGAACTCGGTGCGGACGTTGCCGGGTTGGACCAGCGTCACCTTTATCCCGAAGGGCTCCACCTCATAGGCGAACGCCTCGCCGAGGCCCTCGAGGGCGAACTTCCCGGCTGTATAGAAGGCCTGGAAAGGGATGCCGATCATCCCGGCTATCGATGAGAGCAGTACGACCCGCCCGCCGCCTGCCGCCCGCATCGCCGGCAGGACGGCCTGGACGGCGCGGACGGTCCCCCAGAGGTTGGTCTCTAGCTGTGCCTTGGCGTCCTCGATGGGAGTCAGCTCGAAAGCCCCGGCAACGCCCCAGCCAGCGCAGGTTACGAGCGCGTCCAGGTGCCCGCGCTCTTCTAGGACCTTGGCCACCCCGTCGCTCACCGAGGCGTCGTCGTCAACGTCCATGACCAGCCCTTCACAGCCGTCCGGTGCCGTTCCCCGCCTACTCGCACCCACCACCACCCATCCGTTGGCGGCCAGCCGGGCGGCCGTAGCCCATCCGATACCGGCAGACGCCCCCGTCACAAGCGCGACCTTGTCCACCAGTGGCTCCGTTCCCCGCCTCCGGCGCCGGCTCCTTGCCGACGATGGCAGTAGCAAAATCCTAATGCAGCGGCGTGTGCCATATGGTCGAGCCTTGTGGTGGCACCATATTGCACCACGCACGGAACATGTGTGGTGAAATCTTTGGCGATTTGTGCGACAATACGCTTCCATGTGTTACCAAGGCCTTCGCCGGCGGGCGCTGGTCTCTCCGCAGAGGTGGGTCGCGTGCCTAATCGTTCCATTGGCCGCGCTCTGTAGTGCTGCACCAGCCACGGCCTCCGTCATCTCGTACCCGGGTGCATTACCCGCTCTGACCACTTCGTATTACGAACAATCCGGCAGTTCATCTGTGATGTACAGGCAAGGAGAAGCGGCTGGGAAAGGGGGGGCACAGGGCATCGTCATATTGGACTTTGGTCGGCCCGCTGCCATAGGTGCTACATACGGGACCATGGGCTTTGGCGGTTCTTTCATTTCCTTGCCGGCGATTGTGACCGGTGTAGAGGGCTTTATAAGGGCCTACTTCCACTACGCGCCGGCCGGTATGACCCTGGACGTAGCCGTTGGGACCAATGACAGCTGTGGTACCGGGCAGCCCTGCGGTACCAGGATCTGCGGGTGCAACAACGAGCCAGTGAGCTTTTACGCCTATGGCGGTGCCTGGGCGCTCGCGGTAGAAGAGCTGCGGTCCTGGGCGTTGGATCTGAAGGCTGCAGGTGGTTACACCGACACGGTACGTGTTGTCGCGGCCGACGATGCCGAGCCGGCCTACGACCCCGGTTACCGCAACACCTACGAGTTACTGGCGGGCTACGCAGCGACCGTGGGGGGATCGGAGCCGGCGATGGTCGACTACGGCTCCGCCGAGCGGTCCTGGACCGAGGAGGAGCTGCTGCAGGTGGCTTACGGTTTTCGCCCTGATGTGCCCATGCCGCAGGTCTACTACTCGTCTCAGGCTGGCGAATGGGCGAACCTGCTCTCTTACGCCAAGAGAGCCCGTCATCTGAACATGACCATCTTCGGGGTGCTCGCGGGGGCTGACCCGGCGGCCGCTTACGGCGAGATGCTGAGTGCAGCGGAGCGCGTCACGCAGCAGCACGCAATACCGTGGCTGTCAACCTTGACCAGCTGACTGCCTGGCCCCTACGGGGCGGGGGGCCGGAAGTGCTTGCCGAGAGTGCCGGCCTGGCCCTGGTAGTTGGACCCTATCCCGGCTCCGTAGAGCCTGGTAGGGGGGCTCACCATGCGCTCGAACGTGAGGCGGCACACCCGTTGCCCGTGCTCGATCATAAATGGGACGTCGTGGGCGCGGACCTCGAGGGCAGCCCGTGAACCGCGGAGCTCGCCCGAAGCGTCGTAACCAAAGCCGGGGTCGAAGAAGCCGGCGTAGTGTGCCCGAAGCTCACCGCTCGTCGGGTCGTATGCCGTCATCTCGCAGGCGAGGCCGGGCGGCACGGACACCGCTTCGCGAGAAAGTAAGAGGTAGAAGCGCTCGGGGGCGAGCACGATGCGCCCCTCACCCTCTGGCACCGCCCTCTCCCAGTAGCTCTCCACGGTGTGCCCACCGAGCTTGGCCATATCCAGGGCAAACGTGTGCTCCCGTGCCGTGTAGCCGACGCTCTCGCCTGGCCCGGCCCTCAGGTCAACAGAGAGGAAGAGCCCATCGCTTGTTGCCAGCTCTCCCGGCCTCGCAGGGCGCTCGTCCAGGTAGAGGAGAGGATGGGCCTCCTCGTGCCACCGGCGGAGCTCTTGGTCGTCCACGCGGGAGCGGCCGATCATGAGGCGCAGCTGGTTGAGCGAGAGGCCCTCGTGGGCTCGTACGGCGAAGGAAAGGGGCACCACCTCTAGCCAGAGCGGCCCTTGGTAGCCCGCCGAGACCTCATCGAAGCGGTAGCCATGGTCTGTTACGAGGCGCGTGAACACGTCGAGACGGCCCGTCGAGCTCTTGGGGTTGGCCTTCCCGCGCACGAAATGCGGGAGCGAGAGCGATTCCGCCAACGGGACGAGGTAGGGCCGGCCCGTCTCGAGCACAGCGCCCGCGCCGCTCAGGTCAAGCTCGTCGACCACCAGCTCTTGAAGCTTGCCTTCGACTGTCTTGTCTCCGGGCAGAAAGCTGCAGCGGATCCGGTATGCCCGTTTGCCTAGGCGCAGGTCGAGGCTCGCTGGCTGCACGTTGCTCGGTGGTACGGGGACGTCGCCGGCACCGACCCAGCCTTCGCGGAGGGCCTCTTCTAGCATCTGGCTTGGGAGCACGCCGCACGTGCGCTCGTTTAGGTCGGCGAGCCCAAACTCGGGCTGGCGCAGGCCGGGAAGACCCAAGTCGGCGTTCACCGGTTGGGTCGCCATGCCACACGATCGTAGCTGCGGCTAGCGTGACGCCTGTGGCTGGCAGTGGTCCCACTAACACCGCACGGCCCCGGGGCGCCAGCTTGAGGCTTCTCTCGCGCGCCCTGTTCGCCGTGGTGCTCGCGGCGCTGGCCGCCGTCGTGGTGCGGTTGCGCGGGACAGGTGGCACCCCAAGGCACCGGGGCGGCTGGCGGGAGCTGTCTGCCGAGGATTTCGTGGAGCCCGTGGAGGAGTAGTAGTGCGCGCCGTCCTGGTCGGCCTGGGCGCGGTCGGTGCCCGTTGCGCTCGCCAGCTCCTTTCTTCAGTACTGATCGATGAGCTCGTGGTCGTCGTCCGCCACCGCGCACCGGCAGCTGGTGTGCTGGCATCGATCGGTTCTCCTGGCTCGGTCGAGCTGGTGGAGCTCTCGCCGGGCGACTTCGGACGCTCTCTCAGGGGTGCTGGGGTGGTCGTGCTGGCTGCCCCCGGCACCGCGACGTTTGCTCGGGAGGCGGTCGACCAGGGAGTCCCGGCGGTCTCTGTCGCAGACGCTACCGACGAGGTGCGCCTGCTCCTCGGGCTTGGCACGGAGGCGCGCGACCGAGGCGCCGCCGTCCTGGCCGGGGCGGGCATGGCCCCCGGGTTGTCGTGCCTGCTGGCGGCCGCCGCAGCAGAGGGCATGGACGAAGTCAATGAGGTGCATGTCGCCACCCTCGGGACCGGTGGCCCGGCGTGCGCCCGTCGCCACCATGCGGCTCTGCGTGAGATGGTCGAGGAGTGGCGCGAGGGTGCGTGGGAGCGCAAGGTGGCGAGCTCGGGGCGAGAGCTGGTCTGGTTCCCAGATCTTGGGGGTGCCGATTGCTACAGGGTGGAACGAGCCGACCCGCTGCTCATGGTGGAAGCCTTCCCCGGCCTCCGCCGCGCGACCACCCGGGCGGCGGCGTCGAGGCGCGACCGCCTTACCTCGTGGTTGCCTATGCTCCGCCCGCCTCATCCCGAGGGTACCGTTGGTGCGCTGCGCGTCGAGGTGCGCGGGCGGCGGGGGGACAAGGCGGGCACGGTGGTGCTCGGGGCGAGCGGTCGTCCAGCGCTCGTGGCTGGGACAGTCGCGGCGCTCGCTGCCGAGATGGCCGCCAGCCGGCTCTTGAAGCCTGGTGCCGGCGGGCTCGCTTCGTTGGTGGCGACCCCCCGGGAGGCTCTGGCCGAGCTCTCCCGGCGGGGGGTGAAGGCCGAAATCTTTGAGGGTGTGGGGCCGGCCCCCACCGAGTGAAACCGGCCCCCACTGGGTGAAAGCTGCGCCCTAGGGCTTGCGGCGGTGTTTCCAGTTGTAGGCGTCCTCCCACCCGAGGGCGGCGAGTGCCTTGTTGACCAGGGTCAGCGCGGCCGTTGCCTCGTAGTCGTCAGAGCGCAGGTAAATCCTCTGCACGAGCCTGGTCCTGGCGTCCTCGAGGGCGGTGCGGCCAGCGTGGGCCAACTCCTCGGCTGGGTCGCCACGCTTTGGGCTACCGGGTTCGCCAACACCGCCCTCAGCGCTGGACGCGAGGGCGATGGCACGTTCGACGACGCTGTCCTCTGAAGTCATGACGGCCTGAGCGTAGCCCAGCTGGGGGGCCGTCACTCGCTGCTGGCCGAGCGGGGACGCCGGCGCCTGAAAAACCGCACTACCGGGTCATACTTGGCGTCTACGACCCGTTCCTTCAATGCGATGATGGCGTTGTCGGTGATCTTTATGCTCTCGGGGCACACCTCGGTGCAGCACTTGGTGATGTTGCAGTAGCCGAGGCCCTGCACATCTTGAACGAACTCTTTGCGGTCGAGGGCGTCGTTTGGGTGCATGTCGAGCTCCGCGTAGCGTATGAAAAAGCGCGGGCCTGCGTAGTGCTCCTTGTTTTCTTCGTGGTCGCGAATTACATGGCAGACGTTCTGGCAGAGCCAGCACTCAATGCACTTGCGGAATTCCTGCGAGCGCTGCACGTCGACCTGGTGCATGGTAAAAGGAGCTTGCGGTTGCTCAGCTGTTGGTGTGAATGCCGGGACCTGCTTGGCTCTCTCGTAATTAAACGAAACATCGGTGACGAGGTCCCTGATGATCGGGAAGGTCCTGAGGGGGGTGATCGTGACGGGCTCACCTTGGGGGAGGCTCGAGAGCCTCGTCATGCACATGAGGCGGGGCCGGCCGTTTATTTCTGCAGAACAGGAGCCGCATTTGCCGGCCTTACAGTTCCAGCGCACCGCAAGGTCGTTTGCCATCGTGGCCTGGGCGCGGTGGACGGCGTCGAGGACCACCTGGCCCTCCTCGGCGGGGACCACGTACTCGGCGAAGTCCCCGCCGTTGGCGTCCCCCCGCCATATGTTCAGCGTCAGGTCGTAGCTCAATGCTCTCCTTCCAGCAGTTCGGCTAGCTCGGGAGGCGCCTTCGGGAGCTCTTGGCGCCGTTTCGTGAGGGTGGGCGCGCCGCCGTCAGGGGCGGCCTTTAGTTCGAGCACGATGTTTTGTGTGCCCCAGTACGGGTCTGTCATCGGGAAGTCGTCACGAGTGTGGGCACCCCGGCTCTCTTGGCGCTCCAGGGCGGCTATGGCGACGGCCTGAGAGACGAGCAACATGTTGCGCAGGTCTAGGGAGAGGTGCCAGCCCGGGGTGTAGCGCCTGCCGCCGTCGACCGATACGCGAGTGGCCCGTGCCTGCAGTGCGGCGATGCGGCCAATGGCTTCCTGGATCTCCGCCTCCACGCGGATGATGCCGACCAGGTCCTGCATCGTCTCCTGTAGTTCTTGGTGGAGGGCGTAAGGATTCTCCTCGGCCTTCCCGCTTTGGAGTGGGGCGAGCGCCTCGCCGACAGCCCTTTTCAGGTCGGCCTCAGAGATCTTCGGCCGTCCGGCGCCCAGCGATTTCACATATGAGGCTGCGAACTCCCCGGCGCGCCTACCGAAGACGAGCAAGTCGGAAAGGGAGTTGCCACCGAGGCGGTTCGCCCCGTGCATCCCGCCGGCCACCTCCCCCGCAGCGTAGAGGCCGGGGACACGTGATACTTGGGTGTCGGCGTCCACTTCTACGCCGCCCATCACATAGTGGCAGGTGGGACCGATCTCCATGGGCTCCTTGGTGATGTCGACGTCGGCCAGTTCCTTAAACTGGTGGTACATCGACGGCAGGCGCCTCTTTATGAACTCGGGGCTCCGCCGGCTCGCTATGTCCAAGAAGACGCCCCCGTGCGGGGACCCCCGGCCTGCCTTGATCTCAGAGTTGATCGACCTGGCGACTTCGTCGCGGGGGAGAAGTTCCGGGGGCCGGCGGTTGTTGCTCTTGTCGTCGTACCAGCGGTCGGCTTCCTCGACGCTGTCGGCCGTCTCGGCCTTGAAGAACTCCGGGATGTAGTCGAACATGAAGCGCTTGCCCTCGGAGTTGCGCAGCACGCCTCCGTCGCCGCGCACCGACTCGGTGACGAGCAGCCCCCGCACCGAGAGCGGCCATACCATGCCGGTCGGGTGGAACTGGACGAACTCCATGTTGAGGAGCGCCGCCCCCGCTCGGAGCGCCAGGGCGTGGCCGTCCCCCGTGCACTCCCAGGAGTTCGAGGTGACCTTCCAGCTCTTGCCGATGCCCCCGGTGGCGAGCACGACGGCTGGGGACTCGAACACGACAAACTTGCCCGACTCTCGCCAGTAGGCGAGGACGCCTGCTATGCGCTCCCCGTCTTTCAGGAGGTCCGTGACCGTGAGCTCCATGAAGACGTCGATACCGAGGGCTACAGCCCGCTGCTGTAGGGTGCGGATCATCTCGAGGCCGGTGCGGTCGCCGACGTGCGCGAGCCTCGCGTAACGGTGGCCGCCAAAGTCCCGCTGGCTTATCTTCCCAGCCGGGGTGCGGTCGAACAGCGCACCCCATTGCTCGAGCTCGAGCACGCGATCGGGCGACTCCTTGGCGTGCAGCTCCGCCATGCGCCAGTTGTTCAGGAGCTTCCCGCCGCGCATCGTGTCACGGAAGTGGACCTTCCAGTTGTCCTCGGGCCACAGGTTGCCGAGGGCGGCGGCGATACCCCCCTCGGCCATGACAGTGTGCGCTTTCCCGAGCAGGCTGCGGCAGATGATCGCGGTCTTGGCCCCGGCGTCGCTGGCTTCGACGGCCGCCCGGAGGCCGGCGCCGCCGGCACCTATGACGACGACGTCATATGGATGGTGCTCGTAGGTTTCTTCTGGCATTTTAGAAAAACCTCGGGTTGGGGATCCATCCGACCGCGACCATCCGGATGTAGAGGTCAGTGAGTGCGACCCAGACCATGCTTACTAGGGCGATCTGCATGTGGCTCTGGTTGAGTTTGGAGACGACACCCCAGAGCCAGAAGCGCACGGGGTGACGCGAGAAATGCTTCAGCCGGCCCCCGATTATGTGTCGGCAAGAGTGGCAGGACAGCGAGTACATCCACAAGAGAGCCGCGTTCAACGTGAGGATGATCGAGCCAACGCCCATGTTCCAGCCGCCCGGCCAGCGGAACGACTCGAAAGCGTCCCAGGTGAGCACGCCGTTTACGAGCAAGGCGAGGATGAAGAAGAGCCGGTGGAGGTTTTGCAGGATCAGCGGGAAGCGCGTCTCGCCGGTGTAGCGGCGGTGGGGCTCGGCGACGCCGCAGGCCTGTGGCGCTCGCCAGATCGCTCTGTAGTAGGCCTTGCGGTAGTAGTAGCAGGTCGTGCGGAGCCCGCCCGGGATGATGAGGGCGAGCAGCGCCGGCGAGACCGCCCACCAGGTCCCTATGAAGCCGACCCTTGGTGGGTGCACGATGTGCGAGCCGGCTCGGACGTTGGCGCAGATGGAAGCGAGGCAGGGTGAATAGAGGGGGGAGAGGTAGGGGCGGGCGTAGTAGTCAGCGTTCTCCCACGCCGCCCAGGCCACATAGCCGACGAACAAAAGGAACAGGATCGCGTAGGCGGTGGGCTCGAGCCGCCAGCGGTCCTTGCGCAGGGTCTTGGCGGCGATGGCTGCCCGTGGTCCCGTGCGGGGGGGTGTCGGGGTGGTCGTCGCCGCGGTCATGGCGAGCCGAGGGTCAGGTTGCCGCTGGTCATACCGCTAACGCTAACTCCCGAAGGCGCTGGGGGCACAACTGAGGTCCTGCGGCTCGGCTGGCGGCCCTGTTGAACCCAGGTAAGGGCTACCTGCCAACCCCGTGCCGGGTAGCTGAGACAGGCGGGATGGGTCGCTGGCGTGACGCTCGCCACCCCGCTCTATGTGCTGTTCTATCACGTTACGTGAGTTGACCGTGGCATTGGGTGTACGAGGCGCAATCTGCGAAACCGCGCGTGGTCTGGGACCCCTCCCTAGGCAGGCGGTGCGGTGCCTGGCCGCACGAGCTGGCCGCACGAGCGGGGCACGGCGCCTCGGGCACGCGGTAGCTGGTACGGTGGCCTCTAGGCCGGTTGCCATGGGGACGTAGCTCAGTTGGCTAGAGCGCCTGCTTTGCACGCAGGAGGGCGAGGGTTCGAGTCCCTTCGTCTCCACCAGGCAAAAGACCAGCTCAACGGGCCTGTTCGGGCGT
>JAJZYO010000035.1 GCA_021798075.1 Actinomycetes bacterium | reverse complement strand
GACCCCCACCACGGCCAGCACCACTCCGAGGCCGAGGAAGGCGCTCAATTGGACGGACTCGCTCGGGGGAGGGTCGACCAAGACCCCGACCAGGACCACGGCCGCGAAGGCCACGACGATGGCAGCACCGCCCAGGTAAGGGACCGCTTCGGTGTGGCTCTTGGCGGGGCCAGGGTGGTCGAGGAAGCCGAAACGCACCGCGACCGACATCGCCACGGGCACCAGCAGTGCGCTTAGGAGCAACGAAGCGATGAACACCCCCGGATAGGCCCATAGGGGGAGCGAGCTCACTTCGGCCGTCCTACCGCCGGGGTGACGGCCATAGCTCGTCCCAGTGACCTCCGACGGTTCTCTGTCCTGCTCACGTAGGTCGTCTGGCCGATGCTCCTGTACGCGCGACAGGCCCGCGGGCACACTCTTACAGACCGGTGGCGTTCGCGGAGCCCAAAGGACAGGTTAGCCGCGGCCGGCCGGGGAGAGAAGCGTGGTCCCTTTGCCGGCTTGCGAAGGCACGTGTTAGCTGATGGTGCGCGTCCGTAGCCCTCGGACCCGGTTGAAGTCGCGGGCGTTGCGCGTCGCCAACTGGAGCTTGCGCTGAAGCGCGGTGGCTGCAATCAGCGCGTCAGGAAGGCGGATCCCCGTCTCGCGACGCACTCTCCCCGCCCGTTCCGCGATGCTGCGGTCAACCTCAACCTCCCGGAGCGGGCCGAGGAGCTGAGCTATCACGTCGGTGGCTGCACTGCCGGCGAAAAGCTCAGCTCGCGTGATGACTGAGTAGTGGAGGCGGTGGCGTCCAGCCCTAAGCTCCACTACACCCCGAAGGTGGTCAACAAAGATGTCGGTGTCGACCAAAACGTCAGCCACGGCTCCACTCGTCACGGGATGGTGGCGCAATGGCCGGATCGGCACCGAAGGTAACTGCCAGGGCCGAAGATGGGTCGTAGTCCTCGTCGAGGTACTCGTCCAGGGCTGAACGGATGATCTGGGCCATCGTGACACCTCTCGCCTGGGCCGCCCGATCGATGCGCTCTCGTTGCCGCTCGGTCAGGTACACCTGTGTCCGAGTTGCTGTCATGCAGCATCAGTATACAGCGTGAGGTGCTCTGGCAAGTACCTGAGTGACCTGGCCCAGTGGCACCCAGCAGCTCAGCGGGCGGCTCGTGGTCAGGCTTCGATAAGCATGTCCATGTCTTCGTAGCCTGGCTCGCCGGCGATATCGGCGGCACTGACGGTGAAGTGGAAGTTGCCGGCACCAACGGAACGCCCTAGCGTCTCAAGCACAAGACTGGCATCGTCGTAAGGCCCCTGGACGTAATTGGGCTCGCCGTCGTGGCCGAACGTGATGGCACAAGGCTCTCCTATAGGGGTCGAGGAGCCTGGCGGCTCGGCGGAAGTCTCGGTGGGGCTCGAAACCGAGGCCTCGGGCGTAAACGACCGCTCCCCGAACAAGTGCTTGCACGATGGGCACGATCAAAGAGGGAGCGAGACCAAGGCTACGCGCTATCTCTTTGGGGGAGCGCCCGAGCTGGCGCAGCTCCTTCACCCCTGCCTGAAGCCCTTCACTAACCATGCATTTTTGACAGCACGCGGCTGGCCGCCGGTCGCGGGTGCTCGCTGGCGACCTTCTGAGGTGCATCCGCGACTTGGCGCTCAGGCGATGCTACGGTCGCTTAGAGTTCCCAGAACGCCCCCCACGTCCGACCTACAGGAGGTCTGATGGCCCCGTTCCCCTCCTCCACCGGCAGGATTGAAGCGCCTGGCCATTGGCTCGAAGCCCTCGTGGCGGCTTCCAGTGACGAGCTTGGCTCGCTCCTTCGCGCCCGGCCCGACCTCGCCTTCTCCGGCCCGAAGGACTTGGCCCACCTCGCTGCGATGATGGTCTCACCGGCGAGCGCCGCCATGTACTTCGAGGGCGCCAACCGCGCCGCCAGGCAGGTCCTAGAAGCTCTTTGTGCCCTCCCGGTGCCGGTCACTGCCACCTTCCTCGCTGGCGCGCTCGGATGCAGCCCCGAGGCCCTCTCGTCACTGCTGCAGCCACTGGCCACGGCCGGGATGGTTCTGCGGCGCGGCGACGAGCTCACGGTCAACCCTGGTTTGGCACATACCGTGGACTGGCCGTGCCACCTTGGGCCGCCGGCGGCCAAGCTGCTCGGGCAGCGGACCAGCGGCGAGCTCGCCCGCATCGCGGGACGGTTGGGGGTGCCGGCGAATGGCAACAAGGACGGCCTGCTCCGCCGGCTGACCAGTGCCCTTTCGGACCGGGAGCTGCTTTCCTCGCTCCTCGCTGGTGCCCCGGCCACCGTGCTCGAGCTGGTCGAAAGCGCTGCTCACATCTGGCCGAACTACCACGTCAGTTACGGTGTCGCCGCTGCCTCGGGCAGGGACGAGCACCCTGTCGGTTGGTGCCTTCAGCGTGGCCTCTTGGTGGGTACTGACTACTCCACGGCGGTCATGCCCCGCGAGGTGGCCATGGCACTTCGCGGAGGCCGCCTTTTCCCGTCGTTCAGCCCCTACCCGCCCGAACTTGTCACGAGCCCCGTGGACCAGGGCGATGTCGATGGGGATGCCGCCCACACTGCCTTGGACCTCCTGAAAAGCGTGAGGGTGCTGTGTGAGGCGTGGGGCTCGGCGCCGGCCAAGCTTCTCCAGGCTGGCGGAGTCGGGGCAAGGGAGGTCCGCAGGGCAGCCAAGCTGCTCGCTCGGGACGAGGAGGTCGCGGCGCGCCTTATCGAGCTGGCAGGCATGGCCGGCCTTGTGGCAGCCGACGAGACCCTTGCCCAAGCGGCACCGACCGCTGAGTACGACACCTGGAAAGGCCTTTCCTCTGTCGAGCAGTGGGCAGAGCTGGCTTCGGCCTGGTTGATGGCCCCCGGCCATCCGAGCGTGGCGGGGTCAAGGGACGAGGACGACAAGCTTGTCCCGCCGTTGGAGGAGAGGGAGCTGAGCGCGAGCGCGGTTGTGGAAAGAGCGCTCGTGGTCGACGTACTGGCCGGTGCCGGCCCGGGCCGTCGAGTTGACGTGCAAAGCGCGGCCGCGATGGTGGGCTGGCTCCGGCCAAGCACTTGGGAGAGCGAAGAAGCTTCTTCGGAAGAGGTAGTCCAGTGGGTTTTCGAAGAGGCGGCCATGCTGGGGCTTTGCGCCAGAGGTTCTTCGAGCAGCTTCGGCCGGGCTATCGCGGGCGGAGACACCGAAGGCGCCAAGAAGCTCTTGGCCGAGCTGGCCCCAGCCGTGGTCGACACGGTCATCCTCCAGGCGGACTTCACCGCTACGGCGACGGGCGAGCCCGTCCCTGCCCTGCGCAGTGAGCTTGACCTCCTGGCTGATGTCGAGTCGAGCGGCAACGCTACGGTCTGGCGCTTCAGCGAGGCGAGCCTCCGGCGGGGGTTCGAGGCCGGCCGAAGAGCGGCCGACATCCAAGAGTTCCTCGCGAGCCGCGCCCCGAGCGGTGTCCCCCAGGCACTCTCGTACCTTGTGGACGACCTGGGCCGGCGCTACGGGCGGGTCCGTGTGGGCAAGGCGTCTAGTTATGTCCGCAGCGAGGACCCATCTCTTTTGAGCGAGGTCCTTAGGGACCGGAGGCTCGCCAACCTCCGGCTCCGCTCTTTGGTGCCCACCGTGATGGTGAGCGAGCGGCCCTCCGAAGAGGTTCGTGACGCCCTCGCAAAAGCGGGTTACCTGCCGGCGTCGGAGACCGCGGAGGGGACGCTCGTCCTGACGCGGCCGGCGGTCGTGCGAGCTCGCTCGCCCCTCGCGCCACGTTCCGAGCTGGAGGGCGGCGGGGAAGGCCCTCCCGACTATGGCCCGGACCAGCTTTCTGAGCTGCTCGGCCTGCTGGACGACCTGAAAGATCCGGGTGAGACCGACGAGGAGCTCTTGGAAGAGGTCCTTGGGGACCCCGACTTGCTCGGAAGCCTGACTGGGCTCCCTGCCGACCTGGCCAGGCTCTTGGTGATGATGTCCAGGGATGACGCGCCCAGTTCCGACCAAGACCTGGACGCCCTCGTCGAGAAGCTCCGCTCGACCCCTTTGGCAAGCGCCGCACCCTTCCCGGCAAGGGCTGGCAAGGGTGCGCCCGGCCTGGCCATGGGGGCAGGGGGCCACCCTGGGCACCCGTCCCTCTTCGACGGGGGCACCCCTAGGTGAGGGCGCTCGCGGTGGCCAGAGGGGAGGTCCTGGCGTGAGCGACGGGCCTCTCATCGTGCAGTCCGACCAGACGCTGCTGTTGGAGACGGCGCACCCAGAAGCTGAGCGCTGCCGGGCGGAGATAGCACCGTTCACCGAGCTCGAGCGTTCCCCTGAGCACGTGCACACCTACCGCCTGACGCCGCTCGCCCTTTGGAACGCCCGCGCGGCCGGCCAAGACGCCGAGAGGGTCGTGGACGCGCTCTTGCGCTGGTCGCGCTACCCGGTGCCCCAGGCGCTCCTGGTGGACGTCGCTGAGACTATGGCCCGCTACGGGCGCCTTTCGCTTGAGGTGCACCCCGTCCATGGCCTCGTCATGCGGACCACGGACCGTGCCGTGTTGGAGGAGGTAGTGCGGGCCAAGGCCGTGGCACCGCTGCTCGGGCCGCGCATAGACGCCGAGACCGTGTCGGTGCCAGGTTCGGAGCGTGGCCGGTTGAAGCAGGCGCTCTTGAAGGTGGGCTGGCCGGCAGAGGACAGGGCCGGTTACGTGGACGGCGCCTCCTACCCGGTGCTTGTCCGCGGCCCTGAGGCCTTCAGCCTGCGTACGTACCAAAAAGAAGCGGTGGAAGCCTTCGGTGCCGCCGGGAGCGGCGTGGTGGTCCTGCCCTGTGGTGCCGGCAAGACCTTGGTCGGCATAGGTGCCATGGCAGCCGCCGGCGCCCATGCGTTGGTGCTCGTCACCAACACGGTGGCCGCTCGCCAGTGGCGCGCCGAGCTGCTCGCCCGGACATACCTCGCAGAGGCAGAAGTGGGCGAGTACTCGGGGGAAAAAAAGGAGATCCGGCCCGTCACGGTCGCCACTTACCAGATCCTGACCGCCAGGCGCGGCAGCCTCTACCCCCACATGGAGCTCCTCTCCGCGGAGGACTGGGGCCTCATCGTCTACGACGAGGTGCACTTGCTGCCGGCGCCGGTCTTTAGGATGACGGCGGACATACAGAGCCGGCGCCGGCTCGGCCTAACGGCCACCCTTGTACGTGAAGACGGCCGTGAGGGGGACGTGTTCAGCTTGATCGGGCCCAAGCGCTACGACGCGCCCTGGCGCGACATCGAGGCCCAGGGCTGGATCGCGCCCGCCTTGTGCACCGAGGTCCGCGTGACGCTGGGCGACGAGGAGCGGATGGCCTATGCGCTTGCTGAAAATGAAGAGCGCTACCGGGTGGGCGCGACGGCGCGTTCCAAGCTGGCCGTCGTCGAGCGGTTGTGCGCCGAGGCGGTGGTGCGGGGCGAGCCGGTGCTCGTGATCGGCCAGTACCTCGACCAGCTGGACGAGATCGGCCGGCGCCTCGGCGCTCCCGTCCTCACCGGCAAGACCCCGACGCGCGAGCGCGAGAGGCTCTTTGGTGCGTTCCGCCGTGGCGAGATCCCGGTCCTCGTGGTCTCCAAGGTCGCCAACTTCTCTGTCGACCTGCCCGAAGCTTCGGTCGCTGTCCAGGTCTCGGGCACCTTCGGCAGCCGCCAAGAGGAAGCCCAGCGCCTGGGCCGAGTGCTTCGGCCAAAGGCAGACGGGCGCCAAGCCCGTTTTTTCGCCGTCGTGTCGAGGGACACCAACGACCAGGAGTTCGCGGCCCGGCGCCAGCGTTTCTTGGCCGAGCAGGGCTACTCCTACCGCATAGCAGACGCCGAGGCCGTGGCCTGGCCGGCTTGAAGCCCGGCCCGAGTAGCCGGCGACCGGCGCGGCATACTAGATCGCAACTATCCGCACGTTGGGATACCTCGTTGCGAGGCGTTCCAGGTCTGCCGGGTCGTGCGTGAGGACCAGGCCCCCGCCCAGCCGAATGGAGGTTGCCACGACGAGAGAGTCGATTGCCATCGTGCTGTCGGCGTCGTGCGAGGCTAATAGGTGGCCGGCGATCCGTGCTATGCGGAGCCCGGTCGTTACGACCCTGGCGTATCCGCGGGCCAGTTCGAGGTCGATTGCTTCATCGGTCCCACCGCCGCGGTAGAGCTCCACCAAGGCAGCAGACGGTACGCGGACAGCTTCGTTATGTCGCTCTGCGGAACGCAGGGCCGCTCGGACACGCCGATGCCGGTCGGGTGCTTGGCGAGGGCGAGCCAAGGCGGACAGCGCCTCACTGTCGAGGATCAGGGCCACAACTCGTCGTAGCTCTCGACCAGCCCTGCTGGTAGCGGGCCAAACTCCTCGTCAAGCTCGTCGAGGTAGTTCGCGAGGACATCGCGCTCGAGTTCGTGGTCGATCGCCCGGGCCACGAAGCCAGAGAGACCGCGCCCTCCGAGGCGCTCCTCGACCTTGTGAGCGAGCTCTTCATCAATGCTCACGGACCACTTGCGGACAGCCACGAAATAATCTTACCATCGTAGGAAAACAGGGGGGCGTGAGCCGACTGTCTTGCGCGATCCTGAACTGACGCCGTAGGAGATTGCGGCTAGTGGACCTTCGCCGGTGTTTTTGGCTTCACCGGTGCTTTTGGCTTCACCGCAGCGGCGGCGGCCTTGTGCTGGTCGGCAACGATCGAGGTGAGCAGCTGATGGTAGGTGGTGTCGCGGGGGTTGTCCTTCACTGCCTTTTCAGCCATCGACCTCGCGTTGGCAAGGTAGCTGACAGCCTGCGCCGGCACGAGGTTGGCCATCTGGACGTCAGCCTGGGCGAGTGCGGCGGGGTAAGGGGCCCAGAGGGGCTCGTCGGCCTCGGCCCGCGCGTACAGGTTGTGAGCGTCCGTCATGTAGGTAAGCCGAGAGCTCGCGCTCGGCGAATGCTGGCTTATGTTCTCGTAAATGCCCGCTTCGGCGTAGGGGTAAGTGGGCTCCCAGGGGTTCAGCGCTATTGCGCTCTTCATGTCGTTGAAGTAGGCCGCGGTTACTTGCTTCGGGGCTTTCGAGCTTGCGTTTGAACCGCTCGTTTCACCGAGGCTGTTGGCTGCGGCCCAGTAGGCGTGGTCCGCTCGGTAGGGCGCCTCGGCCCCAACGGACAGGAACGCCACTGCCGCTATCACCACGGCCCCCGTCGCCAGGGTCGGCCATGGCACCTCCTGGCGCCGGCCCCGCCCGCGGCGCGGAGGGATCCTCGTCCTCGCAGGTGCCAGGGCACCGGTGCCAGCCGGCTTGCGCTCGGCGGCCTCGTCGGTGCTAGCCGTCGCCATCGACAAGAGCGTTGCCGGCTTCAACGTGTCGGGGACGCCAGCCGAGGTCGCCAGCACCAAGAGCAAGCCGAGCATGGTCCAAAACATCATCGAGAGCCCGACCTGCTGCACGTTGAACACGGCCTGCACCACGTAGGCCGTTATGGAGGCGGTCGCCGCCGCGAGGAGCAACCTCTTGTCGCGGGCGTCGCGTTGCACCGCGTCGCCCACGCTTTCCGCGCGCTCCAAGACCCTGAAGCGCCGCCAAGCGCCAACGGACCGCAGCCCAGCGAAGACTAGGACGGCCAAGAAGATGGCGAGGCCGATGAAGCCCTGGTCGGCCAGGTAGTTCATGAAGATGTCGTGAGCGCCGTTGACCAGGTAGTTTGGCGTGAACGCGGCCACCCACTTGGCGCTTTGGTACTGAGGGTATATAAGTGCGAACGCGTCAGGGCCTATGCCGGTCAGTGGGTGGTGGAGGGCTATCTGCCAGGCGGCCTTCCAGATCTCGAAGCGCTGCTCGACCGAGCTGGCCCCGCCGGACTGGAAGAGCGTGGAGAGGGAGTGCCCGAGGAAGTGCCTGCCCTTCACGGCCATGCCGGCAGCGGCCACGACCACCACGACGCCCGTACCACCGAGGAACGGTATTGGCCGGCGCTTTATCTCGGGTGCGAGGTAAATGGCGAGGACGACCACCGCGGCGATCGCTGCTACCCAGGCGCCGCGAGCCGAAGTGCGTACCAGTTCTGCCAGGAGCGCGATGTCGAAGAGGCCCGACAGCGCCTTCCACTGCCAGCGCTTGGCCGTCAACCCGATGATGAGCGCGACCGGTAACAAGATGGCCGTGTAGCCGCCGAGGTGGTTGGGGTTGCCGAAGGTCGAGAAGATCTCGTTCAGGAAAGAGCCGTGGTTCCACTTGATGAAGTCCCACTTGGCGCCGGCGAGCTCGGTGTCGTGCAGCTGGATGAGCCCATATAGGACCACGACCGTGCCGCCGCAGAAGGCCACGGTGCCCATGGCCCGGCGCACGTCGCCAGCGTCGAGCGACTCTGCCAGGGTCATCGTGACGACTGCGAAGGCGGCGGCCACGTACCAACCGTCGTAGCTGCCGTAGTTGCCGAGGAGGCCGACGTGGGGGTCGACGCCGGCGAGCGCCGAGATGAGCCCCCACACAACCGTGGCGGCCAGGATCCATTGGAGGCCGTTGCGCCACGCCGGCACACGCCGCTCGTAAACCGCTGCAATCACCCAGAGCCCAGCCAGGGCGAGGGCGGTGACGACGACGACGGCGTACTTGGGCAGGTTGAACACGTCCCCGCTGTGGGGGTCGAAAACCACTGGCACACCAGCGGCAACGAACACGAGGCCCGCACCGCGGAGCGCCCGCAGGGGCTGCTTGCCGCTCGCTATACGGGCGGACAGGCAGGCCCCCCCGATGACGGCCGAGAGGAGCGCACCGAGCCAGATGGCGAAGCTCCACTTCGTGGCCCCGGTTGCCAAGAGCAACAGGGCGAGGAGCCAGGTGAGCGCCCCGGCGACGAGGGCCCAACCCGGGATGCCGGACCCGTCGGACAGCCGCTGCAGGCCGTCGGGTAGCCAAGCCGGCAGGGCCGAGGGGGCCTGGCGCCGGCGCGGCGGTCGTCGTGCCGGCCTCGGCCGTGCCGATGCCTGACGAGATGGACGAGCCTGCGCCGGTGCTGGACGAGCCTGTGCCGGTGCTGGGCTCGGCTGCTGCGCGCTTTGCTGGGTGGCAGGAGCCGGCGCTTGGCGAGCCTGAGGGGCCGCCTTGGCCGTTCCTGGTTGAGCCTGCCGAGCCTGAGGTTGCGCCTGTCCCGCCTGCCGGCCCTCCCGGTTGCGGTTTGCCGCCCCCCCGCGCCGGCGCTGGCCGCTGCGAGTCGCCACGAGAACTAAAGACTAGCCGGTGCCGCTGGCCCGAGCCGAGGCGGCGGCCGGCACGGCATGGACCGCTACCGCCACGGGCCCCGAGGAAGGTTACTTGGCGCTCGACTTCACCGACCTAGGCCTAAGCCGGGCCTAAGCCACGAGCTCGAAACCCTCTGCCGCAGCCGCAGCACTGAGGGCCTCGTCGAAGCCGGCAAAGTACCGGCAAGACTCATCGGCGGAGCGCGCAGCCACGGCGCAGGACAGTTGCACGGCGTCGTAGGCACGGAGGCCGTGCGAGGCGCAAAATTGCGAAGCTCGCTCAAGGACACCGGTTGTCAGCGCCACAGCAGAAAAGCGCGGCAGCTCGTCGCCGGCGCCGTACCAGTCCGCCTCGAACTCTGACATGAGCACCGAAGTGTCTTGCGCGGTGAGCTCACCCATGCGGTGCTTGCACCACAGGGCAGCGGGGACCTCGACGCGCGCGAGGTGCGAGACCACCAGCACCTCAAGCTGGCGGACCACCTCATGGCCGACCTCGTCGGCGTAAAGCTTCACCAAGGCCGAGGAGTCGGCGAAGGTCTTCACCTGGAGTTGGCTACGAGCTCGGCAAGCGACGTGCCCCGGCCCGCAGCGGCACGCGCTTGGGCGACCTTGTCGGGGCTCGGGCGCGGCCGGGGTGTGCCAGTCGGGACGGGACCGGTCGGGACGAGAAGGCCTGCGTTCGCGAGCCGCTCGCGCACTTGCTCCCACTCGGTGCCGGCTGCGTCGGGGTTGGTCGCGGCGTCTAGCACCGCTGTGACGTAAGCGTTGATGCTCCGGCCCTGCTGTACGGCTGCTCGTCTCACGCGCCTGTACAGCTCGTCTTCGGCCCGCCAGGTCATCTGTGCCATGCATGCATGGTAGCATTCGTGAATGCGCTGCACCGTCGGGGCGCGGCGGCATCTCTTGGATGCACCACTCGCGCTGCGTCTCGCCGACGGCTTGCAGGCACCAAAGGAGTCCACATGAGGACGCGTTGGCCCGGTGACGGAGCCGGTCGATCGGCCGTCTCTCCGGGAGGCTCTGAGTGGCGCGACACCGCGCGGAGTGGTTCGGGCTAGGTTCGCATTGGAGGTGACGACGGCTTACTGGCGGCGAAAGACCGACGAGGTGCGGAGCCATGTGGAGCCTCTGGGTGACGCCACCGGGCGACGTCCGCGCCTTCGTGCTGGTCGGGCTTCAAAGGTCCGCTTAGCGGCGGTGTGCTTGGGCTTGGCGCTGTGCGGTAGCGGCGTGGCCGTCGTCACTAGCGCTGTGCCGGCGTACGGAGATGTCGCCACGTCCACATATTCGATCGAGGCACCAGCGAGCGGTGTGAGCGATGTGGTGGCTTCGCCTGGGGTTGTGGTGGCTGGGGCGGTCACTAGCTTCAATGTCAAGTTTAGGGTTACGGTGGCCCTATCAGGGTCGAGCTCCGGGACCTGGGTTAGCGTGACCCCCTCGAGCCCTCTCGGCTCATCGCCCGTGAGCGTGAGGCTGGTAGACGAAGCTGCCCCGACTTGCTCGCAGGCAGGGGCCGGCGCCGGGGCCGTAGGTGCAGCGGCCGTCACGGTGGACTTGGGGAGCGCCTGCTCGCTGGCGGCGGGCGACGACGTGGAGGTGGGCTTCATTGCCAAGAGCCCGCGGGTCGGGCCCAGCTTCTATTTCAGCGTTACGACCTCGGCCAACCGGGCACCGGCCACCTCCAGCCCCGTCACTACCAGCTCGTCGCCGCCAGCTTTCTCTGCGACCTCGCAGTCTCTGGGTGCCCACGCCTCCTATGCGGTGACCGACGCCTCCTGGTCTGCCTTTACCCTCAGCCAGAGCTTTACGGTCTTGCTCTTGAACGCCAGCGCAACGGTGGGGTCGGCGATCAGTTGGGACGGCGCCACGGCTGGGTACTCGGCCATAGTGACATCACCGGGTGGGGCGACTGCTCCAGACGTTGTGCAATCCGTGAACGTGGGCGTGCCGCCGGGGTTGTCCTCTGCCACCATCGTCCTGGCAAGCCCGGTAGCAGCCGGTGACTCGCTAAGCATCACGGCGCAGGGGACCAACCCGGCCACGACGAGCAGCGACCAGGTGTCGGTCGTGCCCGAGACGTTCATGCTGGGCGGCTACAGCGTCGTCGGGCCTACGGAGACGACGAACGCTTTGCTCTTCGGCACCTCGGTGTCTGGTGTTACCGTCACCGAATCGCCACCTGTTGCAGGGGCTGAGGCGACATACGCCGTCGGCTTCCAGGCGACTGACGGCGTGACCGGTGGCCCAGGCGCATCCATTTGCTTGGGAGAG
>JAJZYO010000034.1 GCA_021798075.1 Actinomycetes bacterium | reverse complement strand
AGAGGTTGTCAAGCGCCCCGAGGCCCGTTCGGAGCACCTCGGCGAGGCCGTCGTGGCCCGGCGCAGTAGGCAGGTCGCCGGCGTGCTCCTCGGGAGCGACCAGGAGCTCGAAGGGGAAGGTCGGTGCCCACACGGTCCAGGTCTGCCACCCGCCGGCGGACGCCACGACCCGCTTCTCATGGGAAGCACCTGCCGGGCCTTTGCCCGAGAGCTCCTGGCAGATCGCGCAGTGCTCGTTGGCCAGCTCCGAGCCCGGTACCGGTGGTACGAAGTCGAAGGCGAATATCTGGCCGTGGGGATGGGGGATAGTGGCGCCGACCTCTGCCCCCCGGTTTTCGAACAACAAGACGTAGTCGATGTCCGGGCGCGACCCGAGCGCCAGCGTGCGTTCGGCCCACAGTTCGACGACTGCGAGCATCTGAGAGTGGGGGAGCGAGCCGAGGCTCTGGTCATGCTCAGGAGAAAAGAGGACGATCTCGGCCCGGTCGTCGGGCAGGGGGGGCCAGCGGTTCTTGAACCAGCGGACTATGTACGGCTCGGGCGCCTCCAACCCCCCGGGGCAAAAAGGGCACTCCTCACGTGGGAGGTCCACCCTCAAGTTGGGCCGGCCCTGGCGCTGTTTCACTATGACGACGGGCGTGCCCGTCAGGGGGTCGAAGCGCAGGTAGGTCGACTTCGGCTCGCCGTCGTCGCCCGCAGGTCTTTTGTGCGTAGTCGTCAAGGCAGCGCAGCTTAGTGGGCTCGCTCCTACCGGCTCGCTTCTTCCGGCTAGGGCCCCTCTCGTACCACGTGCCAGAGGCTCGCCTGTTCGGGCTGGAGGAAGGGTACGTGGGCGCCGGCGGCCATCAGTGCCCCGCCTGTCATGTGGAACTCAACTGGGGGGAGGTTGGGGGCGTCGTGGCCCTCGGGGGCCTCGCCCGGGACCGCCACGCGCTGCAGGCGGTAGTGGGCGGAGTGGTCGAGGCCGGCCAGGCGGAGGTCGGTGTTGCCCCAATAGGGCGATGTATGGCTCCGCACCAGCGCGAAGAGGCCTTCGGAGCGGTCTTGCGCCACCACGCCAAAAAGGGACGTGCTCGGGTCACGGGGGCGCTCTCCTCGGACCAGTTGGCCGGTGTGGATGAGCGGCCGGAAGTGCTTGACCATGGACACCCACTCCGCCAATGCCCGGCGCTCTTCGGGGGAGGTGGTGCTTATGTCCCACTCGATCCCTTGGTGCCCGAAAAGGGCGACTATCAGCCGCAACGGTAGGTCGTGGTGGCGCGCCGTCGTGTTGCTGCGAGGCGACGCCACGTGGGTGCCGATCATTTCCAGGGGCAAGAGGGTGGCCAAGCCGGGCACGATCCGCGACCTTTCGATGGGGTCGATGCAATCGCTCGCCCATATCCTCTGCGTGCGCGCCAGGATCCCGAGGTCCACCCGGGCGCCGCCGGAGGAGCAGGACTCTATCTCGAGCGCCGGGAACCGTTCGTGCAAGATGTCCATCAAGCGGTAAGTGGCGAGCGTGAGGTCCCTGATCGCCGGCCGCCCGGCCCTGGGGCCGGAGCGGTGCACCGGATCCGCGAGGTCCCGGTTGTGGTCCCACTTGATGAAGTCGATGTTGTACTCGTCGACCAGAGAGGAGATCCTCTCCAACAGGTACTCGAAAGCCCCGGGGAGGGACACGTCGAGGACCTGTTGGTGCCGTTGAGGTGGCGGCACGCGGCCTGGGGTCCCGAGCACCCAGTCGGGGTGTGCCCGGGCGAGGTCGGAGTCGAGATTGACCATCTCGGGCTCGAACCACAGCCCGAAGTCCATACCGAGGGACCGGACGTGCTCGACTATGGGGCCGAGCCCGTCGGGCCAGACATCTTTTGAGACGTACCAGTCGCCCAACCCCGAGGTGTCGTCGCGACGAGAACCGAACCAGCCGTCGTCGATGACGAAGCGCTCGACCCCGATCTCGGCTGCGATGTCGGCCAGTTCCGCGATGCGGGCGAAGGACTGGTGGAAGGTCACCGCCTCCCAGATGTTGAGCACGACGGGCCGGGGCTTGTGCGGGTAGGCCGGGCTGCGGCGCACCAGGGAGTGGAGCCGGGCCGAGATCCCGTCGAGCCCTGCGTCGGAATAGGCGGCGTAAGCCCAGGGCGTCGTGACCTTCTCGCCAGGCCCGAGGACGACTTCGCCGGGGGCGAGGACCTCGCCCACCCCGACCAGCGTGGCCCCGGTGTTGAGGCGTTGGGCCAGGTAGCGCTGGTCCCCCGACCAGCCGAGGTGGATGCCCCAGACCTCGCCGTGGCGGGTGCCGAACCCTGTCGTGCCGGCGCACAATACAAGCGGGGTGTCGGCCCCCGTGCGCCCCCTCCGCTGCTCGTGGAGCCACGTCCCCTGGGCCAGCTCTCGGCGCTGGGGCTGCGCTTCGTTGCCCCAGCGCCCGGCGAAATCGAGCACCTCGGTCACGTAGTCGGCCACCGGTAGGAGCGTCGGCAGGTCGTCGACCTCGTAGGGCGGCGCATCGCTCGCTGACGTGCTCGTCAGGGTCTGACGGTGCTTCAGGACGCCTTCGGGCGTGAGGCGGAGCTCGCCCTCGAGGGCCAGGCCGGCGGCGCCGTCGCGCCCCCGGTAGGAGAGGACCGCGCTGGCGTCGTCGCCCTCCGACACCTCGGCCCTCTCCAGTTCAAAAAGGGGCTGGCTGGCTTGCCCTGCCCTGTGGCCGGACAGCCCCGGCCAGCCGGCCCAACCCTGCGCCCTCGTCGGAGACAGCGAGAGGACAGCAGCTGGGTCGCGCTGGCGCTGGCCCTTTTCCAGCCGGGCCGCCAGGGGCAGGGCGGCCATTTGCCTTTCGGTGAGCTCACCGAGGTCCCTGCCCCAGTAGACGATGACGGGCAGCCACGGCCCGCCGGCCTCGGCGACCACCATCACGCCACCGCGGCGCAGGCAGAGCCAGCGCCCGGCCCGGGATGGCCCGCCCACCCGGTCTTCGGGGCCTGTGCTAGGCACCTGCCGCCTGGAGGTCGTGGTTGGCAAGCGCGTAGGACCGTTGGAGGACCGAGGTCACGCTGGAGAGGCTCTCGGAGCCCAGCCATATCGGCCCCATCGTGGTGCCCATGTCCGTCAGGGCCTGGTTCATCCCCGGGGTGTTCGGCCAGTTGACCACGTTGCCATGGGCCTCTTCGAGGAACGGGGCCATGTTTATCCCCTTCTTCGCCCAGTACTGCGCGAACAGTGGGTCGAGGCTCTTCACCGCCGGCCAGATGTAGCCGCCGGCCCCCATGATCTTCTGGGAAGCGGGTGAGCCGAGCCAGCGCTCGAGCTCGAGGGCCTGCTTCAGGTTTTTGGAGTGCGGGTTCACGCCGTCGATCAGGCCATTGAACACGCTCCAGCGCCCCTTCGGGCCCGCAGGCAGCGGCACGACGCCGATCTTGAACTTCTTGCCGACGATTTCGGCCACAGGTGTGGTCTCCCAGTCACCCGCCATCATCATGGCCACCTTGCCAGATGCGAAAAGCGCCTGGTCCTGGGAGTTCGGGACCGTGCCGTTGGAGCCGAGCAGGGTGCCGGGAGCGGCCACGTGCCACTTGTACATGAGCTGGTTCAAGAAGTACGTCGTCTGGTAGCAGGGCGTGCTATTGAACGACACATGGCTGGCCCAAGCGGCTGGGATGACGTGGCAGCCGTCCATTTGCCAGAAGTTCTCCCAACCGGTCTGGGCGGCGTTGGGGACCGTCACAGCGTAGGTTGCCACGTTGTTGCCGTTGAACTTGGGCGACGTGGCGTTGACGCCGTTTTTGTCGGTGGTCGCCTGCTTCAAGAACTGGAGGAAGGTGCCACCGTTGGTCGGGTTCCAGGTCCACTTGGAGGGCACGGTCAAGTGGTGGGCCTTCATATACGTTTCGTTGACGAAGAAGGCGATCGTGTCCCAGTCTTTGGGTATCCCGTAGATGACGCCCTTGTACTCGTGCAGTTTCACTAGCGACGGGTAGTACATCGAGAGGTTGACGTGCCAGGCTTTCAGGTACTTGTTGAGCCCGAGCAAGTAGCCGTCCTTGATCCAGGTGGACAGCCACGGCGTGTTGACCCAGAAGAGGTCGGGCCCGGTACCCGACGAGAACTCCTCTTGCAGCTTGGTCTGGTAGGCGGGGTAGGCGATGTCGTTGACCGTGACCTGGATGCCCGGGTGGGTCTTTTCGAACTGGCCTATGGAGGCCTTGTAGCCGATCTCTTCGTGGGGGTCCCAAAGGTCGTACGTGAGGTGGACCGTGGAGGACGCGCTGGCGGGGGGCGCGATAGCGCCAGTAGCCGCAAACGTCCCAGCCAGCATGCCGGCCGATGCCACGAGCGGCAACCATTTCCTTTGATTCATGTTTATTGCTCCCTCTCTCTTTGTTTATTTGCCTGAGGTCAACTGGATCGAGCGGACGATGTAGCGGTTGAACACGACGAACAGCACCAGCATCGGCACGAGCGTGATGAGCGCGCCGACCATCTCGAGGTTGAGGTAGCCCGCAGCGCCCGGCCCGGCGTTGAAGTTGGCCAGGCCGTTTGTAAGGAGGTAGTGGGACTGCGACCCCATTATGACAAGAGGCCAGAGGAAGTTGTTCCAGCTGAAGACGAAGGCGATCAGCCCTGCCGTGATGAGCACGGGGCGCGACAGGGGCGCCACCACCCGGGTGAGCACCCCGAAGTCGCCGGCTCCGTCGATCCTCGCCGCGTCTATCACTTCTTGGGGGATGTTCTTGAAGAACTGCCTCATCAAGAAGATCGTGTAGGGTGTGCCGAGGGAGTAGGGCAGGAACACCCCCCAGTACGTGTTGACCATGTGGAAGTAGTGCATCTCGGTATAGAGGGGGATGATCGTCACGATGTTGGGCACCATCAAGGTGGCGAGGTAGACCCAGAAGATAGCTTCGCGGCCCGGGAACCTCAAGCGGGCGAACCCGTATGCGCCCAGCATGCTGAAAAATACCTGGCCGGTCGTCAGGGCGACCGTGACGATGGCCGTGTTGAGCATGTAGCGGCCAAAGCCGGTCGCCACCTCGGGGTCGCTCAAAAAGGCGTTGGGGTAGTTGGACCACGCCGGGTGCATGGGCGGCACCCAGGGCGGCGTCGTCAAGATGGAGCTCTCGGGCTTGAGCGAGCCGAAGACGGCGAAGATGTACGGCACGATGAAGGCGAGCCCGACGATGGTGAGGACGCCGTAGAAGACAGTGAGCTTGCCGGCCTGGAACGCCTTTCGGGCGAGTTGTGACCTCGGAGGGGTCGCGGCCTGTGCGGGTGCGGGAATGGCAACGGTGGTCATGGCTAGTACTCGTAAGTGGTCCGGTTCTTGAAGAACAAGAACTGCCCGACGCTGAACACGAGGATCACCCCGAACAAAAGGACCGAGAGCGCGGCCGCTTCCCCGTAGCGCGTGCCCTGGAAGCCGACGTTGTATATCTGGATGCTCATCACCTGGGTGGATGTCCCGGGGCCACCGGAAGTGAGCACGTAAAGGGTGTCGAAGACCTGGAACGAGCCTATGACGTCGGTGATCAGGACGAAGAGCATGGTGGGGTTGAGCAGGGGCAGGCTGATCCGCCAGAACTGGCTCCACTTGCTGGCGCCGTCGAGTTGGGCCGCCTCGTAGAGGGAGGGCGGTATCCCCTGGAGGCCGGCGTAGAAGAACAACATATTGAAGCCGAGGTACTGCCAGATGTTGACCGCCGCCACCACCGGCATGGCCCAGAGGCTGGACTCGAGCCAGGCGGGGCCGGTGATCCCGAACAGCCCTAGGAAGCGGTCGGCCGCGCCGGACTGAGGCTGGAAGACCCAGAACCAGATGAGCGCCATGGCGACAGGAGTGGACAGGTACGGCGCCACGTAGAGCACGCGGAAAAAGGCCATGCCTCGGCGCTTGCGGTTGAGCATGACGGCGAGGCCCAGTGCCAGCACGGTCTGGAGCGGGATGTTGAGCAGCACGTAATAAGCGGTGACACCGAGGGAGTGGGCGGCGTTGTCGAACTGGAAGATGCTGGTCCAGTTTTGGATCCCTGCCCAGGTGAACGACCCCGCTCCGCTCCAGCTCATGAACGACAGCACGAACACGAAGATGACCGGGACCACGAGGAACAAGGCCACGCCCACCATGCTCGGGCCGATGAAGGGGAGCGCCTTCGCGAACTGGCGCGCCCCACTGCTTCGCGGCCGTGCCCCTGGGCCCTTGGAGACCCTGGCCCCCGGCTCGGCGCCGACACCGACGGTAGCTAACGCCATCCTCACTCTCCTCGCGGCGACCCGTCCGGGCTCGCCCCTTGCGGGTGGTGGTGAGCCTCATCCAACTTGCACTGAGCCGGTACCTTGACCAGCTCGAGTTAGTTTACTCGGTCAACCCTGGGGTGTCAAGGCGGCTCCAGGGGCTGTTGGCGATTAGAGGGAAAGCATGTGAACAAGCCATAAAGCCTCCTTGGGTTGGCCCCGTCGAGGTCGCCCTCCGAATGCTCTATTGACAGAGTAAACCGCTGTCCCTTATATCATCATGTCAGGACGTAGGAGACCGGATGGCGAAGCAGGAGCTCCCGAGCGTGGCCTGGGGCCGCATGACGCCTTCAACGCGGGCGATAGTCGCGGAGTTGATCCTGCACGGGCCGCTGGCGCGCGCCGAGCTGGCGAGGCGCCTCTCGCTGTCGCCGGCGAGCCTCACGAAGTTGACTCGCCCACTGGTCGCGGAGGGCTTGCTGAGCGAACAGGGGGCGCGCCCGCTGGCAGAGACGGGCCGGCCCGCGCTGCCTCTCGAGGTCGCGCCGGGGCGGGTTCAGGTCATAGGGGTGAAGCTCAACCCCGACAACTTGTTCGCCGTGCGGACCGACCTGCAGGCCCATGTCCTCGAGGAGTACGAGTGCAAGCTCGAGCGTCACGACCCGGCCAGCGTCGGCGAAGCGATCGGAGTTGCAGTCACGTTCCTCGACCCGTCGCGCCGCGTGGAGCGCGTGGGCGTGAGCCTGGCGGCCAGCATCCGGCCGGGTGACCACGTCGTGCGCGAGGCGCCGTACATGGGCTGGTCGCAGGTGCCCCTGGCGGAGGCGGTGGCGCAGCGTACCGGGTGCCGGGCCGTGCTCGTGAACGACGTGAGGGCACTGACGGTCGCCCAGCACTGGTTCGGGGCGGGCAGGCAGAGCCGGTGCTTTGCGGTGCTGACTGTCGGCAAAGGGGTGGGCTGCGGCCTGGTCGTCAACAATGCCGTGGTCACCGGCTACGACGGCCACGCGGGCCTGGTGAGCCACAGCCCGGTCAACCCGGGCGGGCCTTTATGCCGGCAAGGGCACCGCGGGTGCGCGAGCGCCTATTTGACCTCGGGTTCGATTGTCCGGACACTGGCGGCCACCGACGGCTTCCGGGGTGCGACCTTCGAAGATGCGCTCGAAGAGGCCCGAGAAGGCAACCGGGCAGCGGTAAGGGTGTTCAGGGACGCGTGTTTCGCTCTCGGGGTGCTGGCGGCCAACATAGCCAACATGATCGGCCCCGACCGCATCGTGGTTTCGGGCGAGGGCGTGGGCATGTACGACGTGGCACCCGAGGCGGTGGACGAGGGCATATCGCGCCACCTGCATTGGAACGCGTCGCCCTTCGACCTCGACGTGGAGCCCTTTGCCTTCAGCGAGTGGGCGCGAGGCGCGGCCTCGGTCGCCGTGCAATCGCTCGTCTACGGGGAGCAGGCAGATAGCTGAGGACCGGCCGGACGTCGTAGGACGCCGGTCGAGGTGACGGAGCGTAATTGAGCCTCCGGTCGTGTTTGCGCCGTGCCGGCTTCGGTGCGGTAGCGGCCTTCCCGTTCGCGTTCTTGTTCGCTTTCGTCGCCTACCCGCTGTGGCAGGAGCTCTGGGGCAGCTTCTCGAAGTGGTACCAGCTGAAGCCGGCAGGCTTTGGTGGCCTCAGCAACTACAAGGCCCTCTTCAGGGACATAGACGTCAGCGCGTCGGCCTTGCACACGGTCGTCTACGTGCTGCTGACTGTGCCGGTAGAAATAGGGCTCGGTCTGGGGGCGGCCTGGGCCACCTTGCGGGCCAGCCGGGGGCGGGCGCTGCTGGCCGTTGTCTTCCTTCTTCCCCTGGCCGTACCTTGGGCAGTGGCGGGCTCGTTCTTCAACGGGCTCTTCGGCGTCAACGGGTTGGCCGACCAGTTGAGCCAGCAAGTTTTCGGCACCGGCAGGTCTTTGGTGTGGTTGGACCATCCGCGCTTGGCCTTCGGCATCATCGTCGTGTTCGGCGTCTGGAAAGGGGCGCCGTGGTGCTACCTGCTCCTGCTGGGGGCGCTCAGCGGGTGCCCGGAAGACGTTTTCGAAGCCGCCCGGGTCGACGGTGCCCGAGGGGTCACGTTTTGGTGGCACGTCGTGCTTCCCTCCGTGCGGCCCATGCTCGCCTTCGTGATCGTGCTCCGTGTGATCGCCGAGGCACAGACCTATTACTCGGTGGCCCTGCTGACCAATGGCGGCCCCGGTTTCCCGGGGGCGACCGAACTGGTCGGGTTCTACGACAACGTTTTGGCTTTCGGCTTCCAGAACTTCGGCGAAGCTAGCGCCCTCGGGGCTCTCGTGGGAGCCGTCCTGATCGCGGTGGCGTTGGGCGGATGGGCGCTCGCTCACCCGCGGGCTGGGCCCCGGCGCCCCTATCTGGCCGATCCCTACCTGGATGAGCCCGGTCTGGTGCCCGCCGGGCCCTGGCGAGCCCGCCTGATGGCGGCGGCCCACGTTGCCTCGTACCCAGTGCGGGCACTGGCCGCAGCCCGTGCCTTCGTCCGCGCTCCTTCCGGCTCGGGCCGTACCGCGAGCCGGAGGCGCCGGGCGGTCGTCCGCCGAGCGCGGTGGTTGTTCCTGGCGGTTTCGGTGGTGGCCGTGCTGCTCCCGTTCGCCGGCGAGGCCTCGGGTTGGCTCGGGCGCTCGGAGTTTGCCGGCACGAACTGGCCGGCGGTGGGGACCGGGTTGCTGAACACGCTTTTGATGAGCGCCGCCACCGTCGTCGGTACGCTGGCGCTGGCGGTGCCGGCTGCGTACGTCCTCGCCTACAAAAAGTTCCGCCTGCGGGGCGCACTTTTTATGTTCGTCCTTTTCACCCTGGCCATCCCGGGCGTCATATTCATATACCCCCAGTTCCAAGAGATCGTCTGGTTGGGCCTGGTCAACACCCGTGTGGGTATGCTCGCCCTCTATGTCACTTCGAACCTTCCTCTGGCTGTCTTTTTCCTCCGCCCGGCCTTCGGCGGCGTCCCCGTGCCCCTGGTGGAGGCCATGCGGGTCGACGGTGCCTCAGGCGTCGGGATCCTGAGACGCTTGGTCCTGCGCTACTCGGCTAGCACCATCGTCGCCCTGAGCGTGCTCGTCGTGATCTGGGTCTGGGGCGAGGTTCCCATCGCCCTGGCCGTCCTCAGCCCGAACAACGTTCCCAGCTTCACCCTGCCCCTGCTCGTGGCTGAGGGCCAGGTCCCCAACCCCAACGCCGTGTACCTGCTGTCCATAGCAGTGCCGTTGCTTTTGTTCCTGGCCACGCAGCGGTTCTTCCGGCGTGGGTTGGTCAGCGGGTCGTTGCTCTAGCGCTGCGCCGAGGTACCGAGGCCCGTTCCGGACGAGCGGCAGGTGGCTCGGGAGCTACGAGCCCGGGAGGCTGCCCTCGCGCGAGACTGGCCCCATGGAACGGCTCAACCTCACTAACCTGGCCACGCTTCCTGAACGGTGGCGCCCGCTGGTCGACCCCCGGGAAGTTTCCATTGGTGTCGTACACCTCGGGATAGGGGCGTTCCACCGGGCGCACCAGGCGCTCTACACCGAGAAGGCCATGGCCGAAGCAGGGGAGGCCGGCTGGGGGATCTGCGGGGTGACGCAGAGGAGCGAGGCGGTAGGCGAGGCCCTCGTCCCGCAGGACTGCCTTTACAGTGTCGTTGAAAGCTCGCCGGCGGGAACCGAGCTGCACGTGGCCGGCGCCGTGCGGGAGGTGCTCTTCGCCCGCCGGCAGGCAGCCGAGCTCACCGAGCGGATCGCCGCGCCGGCGACCAGCGTGGTCACACTTACCGTTACGGAGAAGGGTTACCGGTATAACCCCGTTACAGGTGAGCTCGATGTGGGGGACCCCGAGGTCGGCGCCGACGTGGCTGGGCGCCCTCCCGGAACGGTGCTCGGGCAGCTCGTGGGCGGCATCGAGGCGCGTATGCGCGCGGGTGGGCCACCCCTCACGGTCGTCTGCTGCGACAACCTCCCGAGCAACGGGCCGACGCTCCGCCGCCTCGTGCTGGGTTACTGCCGGCTCTTGCCCGGAGCCCGGGCGAAAGCCGTGGAGGACTGGGTCGAGGCCAACGTGACCTTCCCGGCCACAGTGGTCGACCGGATCGTGCCTGCGAGCACCGACGCGGACAGGGCCAGGGCGGCCGAGCTTCTTGGCTTGCTGGACCAGGCGGCAGTGGTGACCGAGCCGTTCTCCCAGTGGGTGGTGGAGGACCGTTTCGCCGGCCCCCGCCCTGCCTGGGAGCGGGCTGGCGCCGAGCTCGTCGGCGACGTGGCCCCTTATGAGGAGATGAAGCTCCGGCTCCTCAACGGCAGCCACTCGGCGCTCGCCTACCTAGGCGCACTTGCCGGCCACGACCTCATCGCCCACGCCGTTACCGCCCCGGGGTTCACGGCTTATGTGCGCGCCCTCATGGACCAAGACATGACCCCGACCCTTTCGCCGCCGGCGGGCTTCGACCTCGAAGCTTACAAAACGGCGTTGCTCGGGCGCTTTGCCAACCCCGTGCTGCGTCACCGGACCACCCAGGTGGCCATGGACGGCACGCAGAAGCTGCCTTACCGTCTTCTCGCGCCCATAGCGGCGCGCTTGGCCGAAGGCGCCGAGCCCCGCCACGCCTGCCTGGCGGTCGCGGGCTGGATGCGCTACGTGAGCGTCAGGGAAAGTGAAAAGGGGGCCCCGCTCCCGCTCGAGGATCCCCTGGCAGAGAGGCTGCGCGCCCTCACCTCGGGCGCGTCCACGGCCGCCTCGGTAGTGGAGGCCCTGCTCGGAATGAGGGAGGTCTTCCCCGAGCCCCTGGCCGAGGACGCGAGGTTCCGCAAGCTCCTCGTCGAGGATCTGGACGCCCTCAGCCGTAAGGGCGCCGGCGCCGTGGTCGCATCCTGGCCGGCGGTGTGACCTCGAGCACCTGCGGAGCGAGCGCGCACGACCTCCACCACCTGAGGTCCTGCCACCTGATGGGCACGGGCCCGGCGACCGCCTTGTACCGGTACAAGATCACGCCCTCCACCGCTGGCGCCTCATGCGGCCGCCAAGAATGTGCGAGGGGCGCCTTGACAGCCCACCCCCGGGTTGGTACGGTGCCAGTCAGTCCCGGTACGTACCAGGGGCCCTCGAGAGGGGGCCGGTCGGTCGTGACCGAGATGTCGAGGGGGTTTTGATAGGCAACGCCGTCACAAGCGGCGGCTTTGCGCCTTATAGAGACGCGAGGGACACTCAGAGCCTCAGGGAGGGCAACAAAGAAATGAAAGGGGTAAAAACTAAGGCGCTCGCGGGCGCGGCAGTCATCGGGATGGTCGCGGTCCCCTCGGCACCGAGCTGGGCGAGCCAACACGGTGCCCGGTCGACCAAGGCAGTGTCGTCTTTTGTGCCCACTGTCCCGATAGTGGCAGCGGCACCGGCGGTCCAGACGCTGGACCCGTCCGACTGGGCGGCCCAGATCCTGGTGGACCAGGGCACCTTGATGG
>JAJZYO010000033.1 GCA_021798075.1 Actinomycetes bacterium | reverse complement strand
GCCACGCCTGCTCGCCCGCCCGCTGGTGAGCGCGCGAGCCCTCGCTCAACGTTGGGCCTCGCTCAACGCTCGCCTCTCCCCGTCCACCTGAAGGTCCGGGCGGACAAGACCAGGCCCACGACCAACCAAGCCGCCATCACGAGCGCCATGGCTGTCTGGTCCCAATGGTGCCCGGGCTCCACACGTTGGAAATACGACGGCAACAGCGCCGCTCGGTACCCCTCGGCCATCCAACGCAACGGAAAAGCGCCGGCGAAACCGTACAGGCCGGGCGAAAGTGACGTGAACGGCACGAACACCCCCGAGATGAACTCGAGCACGAGCAGCGGCAGGTTGGCGACAGGGGCGGCGGAACGAGAGGAGCGAGGCAAGCTGGAAAGAGCGATCCCGAGCAGGGACATCGAGGTCGCCCCGAGCAGTGTCACCCAGATGAAGGTCCACCAACGCCCGAGCGAACCCGGGAAGGCCACCCCGTAGGCAAAGTGGCCGAACACCAAGAGCACCGCTACCTCGAGCGTGCACGTCACCACCACGACTATCGCCTTTCCCGCGAAATAGGCCGTGCGCGGCATCGGCGTCCCGGCCAAGCGTTTCAGGCCGCCGTTTTCTCGCTCGCCGGCGATCGCTACAGCCAGGTTCAAAAAGCTCGTGGAGGCGACGCCCCCAGCCAGAAGGCCGGTCGTATATACCTGGCTGTAGGGCACGCCCGTCCCTGGGATGTTGTGAGAGAATATGGAAGCGAGCAGGGCCAGCAGCACCATTGGCAGTGCAAGCGTAAAGACCACGGCGTCTTTGCTGCGGAAAAACTGCTTCACCTCGACCTCGCCCCGGGCGAGGCATGCGGCGCCGAAGGCACGCATGGCGCCAGTAGCCCTCCGCGGCACGGCAGCGTAAGGCACGGCCATGGTTTCGGTCATTTCTCCTCCTTTGCGTCGGCCTCGTGACCGATCAGCCCGAGGTACACGTCTTCGAGCGTCGGTCTCGTGACCGTGAGGCCCGGCACCTCCCCGCCGAAGGCTCGCTCCAGCTCTCGGACGAGCGCCGTGGGCTCGTAGGTTTCTTTGCTGTGCCAGCCATCGGGGCCGTTCCAGGACACCTTGGCTCGGGCGTTGAGCCGGTCGCCCAGTTCGGCCGGTGGCCCGGTGGCCACGACCCGGCCGTGGTTTATCACCACCACGCGGTCGGCAAGTGCCTCGGCTTCGTCGAGATAGTGGGTCGTGAGCAGGACGCTCGTACCGACCTTCGCCAGTTCGCGCACGACGTCCCAAAACTGCCGCCGTGCCTCGGGGTCGAAGCCGGTGGTCGGCTCGTCCAGGAAAACGAGTTCGGGCTGGCCGACGATACCGAGAGCGACGTCGAGGCGCCGGCGCTGGCCTCCCGAGAGGGACCTGATACGCGACCCCGCCTTGGCCGAGAGCCCTACTCGCTCGATCACCTCGCCGGGGTCGGCCGGCGAAGGGTAGAAGTGGGCGAAATGGCGCACGCACTCCCAAACCGTGAGCTCGACTACGTCCTCGCAGCTCTGGAGGACGATGCCCCGCTTCGCTCTCCACGACGCTCCGGCGCGCTGGGGGTCCTCTCCCAGCACCAGCGCATGGCCGGAGTCGCGCCGGCGATAGCCCTCCAAGATTTCGACGGTTGTCGTCTTGCCCGCTCCGTTCGGGCCGAGCAGGGAGAGGACCTCACCCCTGGACATGGACAAGTCGAGCCCGTCGAGGGCGACGGTGCGCCCGTACGACTTCCCCAACCCCTGAGCCTCGATAACAAGGTCGCTCGCCATGCCAAAAGCATCGCGCTACCCAGGCACTATGGCGACAACCGCGTGGGTGGTCTTCGTCTCAACCGAAAGGCGGGCCCGGACGAGGAAACGGCAGGAGGGCGTGCCGCGCCCCTGGGAGCGGCCAGAACGGCAGGAGGGCATGCACTGGACGGCGGGCACGTTCTTTGGGCGGGCCCGACGGGCACGTGCCGACCTCCAGCCGCCCGGAGACCGGCGCTCAGCTGAACTGGCGGAGCCACTGAGCCCGGTCGACGCGCTCCAAGACGGGGTTGGTACGCCTCACCTCGTCCATCGAGGCCGATGGCTCGGGGGAGTAGTAGTGGCCCGGCCAGACCGTGAGGCCGCCGGGCAAGCTGGCCAAGCGCTGGAGGCTCGTGTACATCTCCTCGGCGTCGGCGCCGGGAAGGTCGGTGCGCCCGCAGCCCTCGAGGAACAACGTGTCCCCCGTGACCAAGTTGTCCCCCACCACTACGCACTGGCTGCCCGGCGTGTGCCCGGGGGTGTGGAGCAGCCGGAGCATCACGGAGCCGACCTGGAGGAGGTCCTCGTCGCTGTGGGCCACCAGGGAGGACACCGGCGCCCCGGTCATCTCGGCCACCCAGGCCACCTCGTCTTTTTGGACATGGACGGGAACGTCAGCCAGTTCCAGGAGCTCAGCCAGGCCTTCGATGCGTTCGCCAAGGATCTCGCCTCCGACGTGGTCGGCGTGGTAGTGCGTCGCGACCACACCGGCAACGCGCAAGTCCTTGGCGCGCGCCCAACCGAGCAACCCGGCCACGTCGTAGGCGGGGTCGACCAAGAGCACCTCGCCCGTGCTCGCGTCACCGACCACGTAGGCCTGGTTGCGCATGGTCGTAGCCAACCCGTCGTCGGTCGCGAAATCGCGTCCCGCCAGGAGCTGGCGGAAGTAGAGCCCCTCTGCCATCCCGGCAATGCTAAGCGCCGGCGACAGCGGGCGGGACAGCAGCAGTGGGCGGGCCGGCGACAGCGGGCGAGAAAACAGCCGGACACCAGCAGTGGGCGGGCCGGCAGCAGTGGGCGGGCGCCGGCGAGCCAGCCGCCCCAGGGCGTGCCCTATGTTGGGGGGCTGTGACCGAACAGCTATGCCTGCTCTCCGTCCACGCACACCCCGACGACGAGTCCTCCAAGGGTGCACCGACCGTCGCCAAGTACCACTCCGAGGGCGTCCGCTGCGTCCTCGTCTGCTGCACCGGCGGGGAGGAGGGCGACATCTTGAACCCGGCCATGGACAGGCCCGACGTGGCGGACAACCTGACCGAGATCCGTGCCCGTGAGCTCGAGCGGGCTTCCCGGGTGATCGGCTACGACGAGGTGGTCATGCTCGGCTACCGGGACTCGGGCATGCCTGGCTCCCCGGCCAACCAGGACCCCGCCAGCTTCGCCAGGGCACCCTTGGAAGAAGTGACCGAACGGCTGGTCGAAGTCATCCGCCGCACAAAGCCCCACGTCATGGTCGTCTACCCGGCCCACCAGTCCACCTACCCCCACCCCGACCACGTGCGCGTGCACGAGGTGGGCCTGGCGGCGTTCCTGGCGGCGGGCGACGCCGAGGTGTTCCCTTCAGCCGGGCCGCCGTGGCGGCCGCTCAAGCTCTATTACACCTTGCGTTCTTCCAAGCGCTGGCTCGCCTGGGCCGAAAAGTTGAAAGAGATCGGCCGAGAGCTGCCATGGGACGACGAGCGCCTCGAAATGATCGCCAAGGCCCCCCATGAGCAGGTGACGACCGAGGTGGAGGTCGGCGCGTGGGCGCACGTGCGCCAGGAGGCGCTGCGGGCCCATGAGACGCAGGTGGACCCGAAGTCGTCGTTTTGGTTCGGCCTGCCCCCCGAGGTGGAAGCCGAGCTGGGCCAGGTGGACGAGTACCACCTCGCATTTGACCGCTGCGGCTCTGCGCTCCCCGAGGACGACCTCTTCGCCGCCATCCGCGAGAAGGCCGCGCTTTGAGCGCAGGCGCCGCCCCGAGCGGCCTGGTCACCCTGGTCGTGGCCAGCACCGAGCGCTCCCCTGGCCGGGGCAGGAAGCCAAGAGGCAAGACGGCGGGGACAGAGGAGCCCGAGGCGACAACCCGGCAGTGGTGCTGCCAGTGGTCCGGCGGCAAGCCGGGGCCGGTAATAACCGGTTGCGAGGGAGACCCCGACTTGACGCTCACGCTCTCGCCCGAGGATGCCAACCTCGTGCTCTCCGGCGAGCTCGCTCCGAGCGTCGCCTACATGCGGGGGCGCCTGAAGACAGCCGGCGACAACGCACTCCTTCTCGGCTTGCTCCGTTGGAGCGCCACCGAAGAGTTCCGCCAGGCTCTCGACGCTTGGCGTTCCGCCCCCGAGCTCCGGCCCAGTAGCTCCGGCCCAGTAGCTCCGGCCCAGTAGCTCCGGCCCAGTAGCTCCGGCCCAGTAGCTCCGGCCCAGTAGCTCCGGCCCAGTAGCGCCGGCCCAGTAGCTAACCGGAGCTGGCTCGGAGCGGCTCGCGCCGAGGACCGCCGGCTTGGCTCTCTCCGGGTTGGGAGAAGAGCTCCTCCAGACCGGTGGCGCCGGCCCTCGCCGGCAGGAAGGCGAGTTTGAACTCCCGTTCGGCAGCCGTTTTCCGCGCCCAGGACAAGAGCCCGAGGTAACCGCACGCGACCAGCGAGACGGCTGCCACCCCCCACCAGGCGGCGGAAAAGCCCGCTACTACCGCGAGCGCGGCCGCGACGACCAGAAACCCGAACAACGCGCCGAGGATGAGGTGCCGGCGGCCGGCGGCCCGCCTGGCCCTGGCGGCGCCCCTGGCCCGCGCCGGCGGTGAGGAACGGCCGAGGCTCGCACCGCTGGCGCGGAGCCCAGCCAACGGCGCCCGCAACCCGCTCACCCGAGTCGGGACAAGAGCGCCACGGTGGGCGCGAGGATTGACAAATAAAGACCAGGGTCGCTGCGGCACCCTCTGGTGCCTACTGAAACCAGCGCCACGGCGCGCGGGTACAACTTGAGACATGGCCCATCTCCCCTTTTGCACGTACAGCTACAGCAAAAGAAAACCGTCTAAACCCAAGCGAAATCATTGGGCCCGACGAAGCGGATGTACGCAAGCTAGCCTGTCCGCGAGGCGGCGTCAAGATGAGCGGCCGAGGCCCCACGAAAGACCCGGGGCGCCGCCGGACCTCCCGTCCCGAGGGCACGGGCTAACCCCGCAGCACTCCGCAGCTAGCCCCGGCTAGCCCTACTTGTCCTCTCTACAACACGCAGGGTGGTGAACGATAACGCCTACGTCTCGAGCATGACCGTGACCGGCCCCTCGTTGACGAGCGACACTTGCATCATCGCCCCGAAGCGGCCGGTCGCGACGTCGGCGCCCGCCGCCCGGAGCGCCTGCACCACGCGCTCGACCAGCACGCGGGCCTTGTCTGGGGGAGCCGCGCGGACAAAGGACGGGCGCCGGCCCCGGCTCGTGTCCGCGTACAGGGTGAACTGGCTCACGACCAGCACTGCGTAGCCGAGCTCCGAGGCCGAGCGGTTCATGTCGCCGGCGCTGTCGGGGAACACCCGGAGCTGCCAGATCTTGGCCGCCAACCGGTCCGCGGCGGCCTCGGCGTCCTCTGGGCCGACCCCGACCAAGGCGCACAACCCTGGGCCGATCTCGCCCACGACCTCCCCACCGACACTGACGGCGGCGTGTGAAACCCGCTGCACCAAGGCACGCATTGGCAGGAGCCTAGGAGAGACCACCTAAACTCCTCGGGCTGTGGCCGTAGTTGAGCAGCACGAGTACACGCCCGCGTCCGCACCGCCGGTTCCCGTCCAGCCAGTCCCGGCACCGCCGCCGGCCAGGCGCAGCCCGATCGTCGTCGAGCTAGCGGTGGTCGCCGTCCTCGGGTGGATCTACGACTGGCTGCAAAACCTCGCCCCCCTGCGCCGCCAGCTGGCCCTCCGGCACGGCCAGGCCATCCTTTCTTTCGAAATGAGCCTCGGCCTGTCTCCCGAAAGGTCGATGGACCACTGGCTGGCCGGCCACCACGTGCTCGCCTACATCTCGTCGGACTTCTACGACAATGCGATCTTCGTAGTCACGTTCTGCTTCGTGGCTTGGACCTGGTGGCGCCGGCCCGACATCTACCGGCCCCTCCGCAACACCCTGGTGCTCGCCAACCTCATCGGCTTCACCGTCTTCTGGGCCTACCCGGTGGCGCCCCCCCGGATGCTCCCCGGGTTCATCGACGTGGTGGAGAAAGTGGGCGGCTTCGGCTCATGGCACAACGAACTGATCAAGCACGCCGACCAGCTTGCCGCCATGCCCTCCATGCACCTGGCGTGGGCCGTGTGGTGCTCGCTTGCAGCCTGGCGCCTGGCCCGCCGAGGCTGGCGACGGGTGCTGGCCGGCACCTTTGCGCTCGCTTACCCGCTGACCACGACGCTCGTCGTCCTGGCCACGGGCAACCACTACCTCCTCGACGTCCTGGCCGGGACGGGCTGCACCGTCCTGTCTGCGCTAGCCGCCGACGCCTGGGCCCGGAGCCGTCAGGGGGCCTCGCGCCGGCACAGGTTACGGCACTCGCCGAGCCCGGCCACCCTGGTCACGAGCAAGTCACCGTCTTTCAGGTAGCGCTTGGGCTCGAGGAAGTGCCCCGAGCCGCCCGGGGTACCGGTGGCGATCACGTCGCCCGGGCGCAGCGTCGTGAACTGGGAAATGTACGAGACCACCTGGGCCACCCCGAACACCAAGTCCGAAGTGTCCCCCTGCTGGACCGTTTCCCCGTTTATCTCGCAAGACAGCTGCATGCCCGCCTCGTTTACGTCGGGGTCGTCGCGGGTGACGAGCCAGGGCCCGAGGGGTGTGGCCTTGTCGAAGGTCTTGCCCTGGAGGAACTGGCTCGTCTTGAACTGCCAGTCACGCATGCTGACGTCGTTTATCACTGCGTAACCGGCGACGGCCTTCATGGCTTCCTCCTCGGCCACGCGGTAGGCGGGCCAGCCGATGACGACGGCCAGTTCGACCTCCCAGTCCACCGCCTCCGAGACCGCCGGCAGCACGATGTCGTCTCGCGCCCCGGCCAACGCCGAGGTGTACTTGGCGAACAGCGTCGGGAACCGCGGCATTTCGGCCCCCTGCTCCTCGATGTGGGCGCGGTAGTTCTGGCCCACGCAGACGACCTTGCCCGGCCTCGGCACGAGCGGCGCGTAATCGACCTCGGCCAGGCTGTGGCGCGTGCCGGCGGCGGCAGCGGCGATCTGGGGCCAATCGGCCTGCGCCAGCAGCACGCCCACGTCCGCGGCGCTGACCTCGACAGCTTCCCCGTCGGCTTCCTCGATGCGAGCAGCCGTCGTGCTCGTCCCTGTCCTCAAACTGGCCAATTTCACGCCGACCACGCTAATCGTAGGTGGCCTCCACCCACCAACTCCCCTTCTCGCGCACGAGAAGGTAGGCGGCACCGCCCTCCGTGCAGACCTGCAAGCGCGCCCGCCGGCGCCCTCTCCCCGCGTCCCACCAGCGCTCCTCCAGCGGCCAAGGGCCGGCCCAAGCGACGACGGTCGAGGCCGGCGCCTCACCTCCACCCGGTGCCGCCGGCCCGCCGTGCCCCGACGTGGCGGGCCTGAAGGCCACCGACACAGGAGGGGCACTGATGGTGCCGCGCCCGGCCACGCCCACGGGCCGGCCGGCCCGGTCGAGCACCTCGGCGGGGAGGGGGGAGCAGTGCACGGTCGCTGGCGCCAGCCCCGGGAGCCGGCCGGGCCAGGGAGGAGGGCCTTCCCGGCTCCTGGCAGTCGCGCTCTTGCTACCCTGCCGCACGGTGCCTCCTCCCCCGCCCGCCCGGAGCGGCTCTCGGGGCTCGCCCCAGGGGACCAAACGGACCTGTTCTTTGTAGTCACGGCCGCCCTGGAGCACGGCCGAGAAGGCCGCCTCGGGGCCAAGCAGGCCCTGCACTCTGGCCAGTGCCCGGGCGGCGCGGGCGGCCGCGCCGGGACCCGCGCCCCACAGCCCGAGCTGGCGGCCGGTGTCCGGGCGGACCTCCTCGGGCACCAGGGCCAGCTTGACGACCGGGCCGAAGCGCGCCTGCCCGCCTTGCCCCTCCCTCGGGCCCGGCCCCCCGCCGGCCGTGGCCGGGCCCTGGGCCCAGCCTTCGAGCTGCCAGCGCACACGTTCTCCTATGGCCGCGGCGCTCAGTGCCCCGTCGTGGCGCCAGCTCCGCCGGAAGGTGGCACCCTCGACGGTCTCCACCTCGATGGCCAGGCGCGTGCACACGAGGCCTTCTCCCGCCAGGCGTTGGTGGAGCCGCTCCGCCAGCGCACGGCCGACGAAGACGGCGGCTTGCAGCTGCTCGGCCGGCGGGTCCAGCTCGGAGGCGACCACCCAGTCGGGAGGGGGCACCCGGCCCCGCACCGGCCGTTCCGAGAGGCCGCGCGCCAAGCGGTGGGCGAGCAGGCCCTCGGTGCCGAAGCGGCCGAGCACGCGGGGCGGAGGCAGGGCGGCGAAGTCCCCGAGCGTGCGCAGCCCGAGGCGTTGCAGCAGGTCGACCAGGGCGGCAAAACGGCTGTCCGAGCCGGTGCCGGCCCCCCCGGCGCCGGCCAGCGCGGCCAGCTGGGGCGTGGCCAGCACCTGGAGGGGAAAGGGCGCCAGGAACCCTGCGCTCGCCCCCCTGGGCACCACCACGGGCTCACCCGGGGCAGCCGTCCCGGCCGCCAATTGGGCAGCAAAAAGCCCATCGGCCACACCCACCCGGCAAAAGCCTGCCCACTCCGCACCGGCGCCGTCCCTCGAGGCCGCCTCTTCTACGGCCGCCGCGACCTTGGCCGCGAGCGCCAGGTCCCCCCCGAAGTACCGCGCCGGCCCCCTGGCCCCGAGCGCCAGCCAGCCTGGCTGGAGCACCTCCACCCCCGGGGCGAACTCCTCGACCGCCGCCACGGCCTGCTCCCACCGCCGGGACTCGCCGGCGAGGTCGCGGCTCAGGAGCCCCAACCCCGGACAGCAGCTCTCCGCTTCCCGCCGGCGCATGCCCACCCGCACGCCGGCGGCGCCGCCCGCCGGGGAGACGGCGACCACCCGGTTGGCCTCCACCACGGCGACCAGGGCCGAAGGAGGCCGGCCCACCGACATGACCGGCCAGCCCGGGCACAGGGCGACGAGGGCCCTGGCGCCGTAGCTGGCCATCTTGTCTGCCGTGCCTTCTTGAACTGGCTAGTGAGCCGCGGGCGACCCGAGGCTCACGGGTTCGCCTAGCGAGAGACGCCCTCGCCGCGGCCGGGCCGCGCCGCCCCGGCCGGACACCACGACCTCGAGTTCGCGCCCGGCCAGGTAGCCGAACCCCTCCCCGAGGCCTCGCCAGTTGCCGCCGGCCACTTCCACGCCCAGGTCGGGGCGGGCCGGCCACGCCGGGCAAGCGAGCACCGCCAGTACCGCCCCGTGCTCGCGCGAACGCGCCCCCAGGTTGCGGGCATCGGCCTCCCGGACCGGGCGGGGCGGGTGGACGACCACCACGTCGAAACCTTCCAAGAGGGCTGCGACCACCGACGGCCACTTGGGCCCGGGGGAAGGGACGAGGGCCAGCCGTCCGAGGTCGATGCCAGACTGGGCCGCCGCCACCAGGCCGAGATCCGGCACCCCCACCACGGCGCACCACGAACCGGCGCCGGACGGCCCGCTCAGCAGGGCCAAGGCGAGGGAGGTGGCGCCGGCGCCGGCTCCTATCGAGAGCGTGCTCCCTCGTCTCAGCCCTCCTTCGGGGAAAAGGCTGGCCAAGCCGGCTGCCAGCGGTAGCGGGCGGCGCCCGGGGCCCGGGCCGAGACGGCCCTCCACCTGCGCGAGCGCCTCTCGCCTCATGGGTGCAATATACCGCTCGAGGGAACGCCAGTTCGCTGTGAAAAGGTCACGAGAACCACACGCTTTTGGTAAGTTGCCTACATGACTAGCTCGGCCGCGGACGGTAGGGCAGCCGCCGGCGCCGTTACCGAGCAGCGCAACCCCCGCACGACAGACATCGACGTCGTCCCCACCCTCGAAGTCCTCCGCCTGCTCAACGGCGAAGACGCCCGCGTGCCCACAGCGGTGGAAAAGGTCCTCCCCCAGCTGGCCGAGCTCGTCGATGCGGCGGCCGAGCGCGTACGGAGGGGCGGCCGCCTGCACTACTTCGGGGCCGGGACGTCGGGGCGCATCGCCATGCTGGATGCCGCCGAGCTGCCCCCGACCTTCGGGGTAGGGCCCGGCTTTGCCACCGCCCACCTGGCCGGCGGCGAGGCGGCCACCCGTCTGGCGGTGGAGAACGCCGAGGACGACCTCGGGGCCGGACGGGCCGCCGCCGAGGCCCTCGGCCCCGAAGACGTCGCCCTCGGCATCAGCGCCAGCGGCTCCGCCCCCTACGTCGCCGCCGCCCTCGAGCGCGCCCGCGAGCGGGGGGCGCTAACGGCTCTCGTGAGCTCCAACCCCGGGGCGCCCCTCGGCGGTTCGGTCGACTACCACCTGGCGGTGGACACCGGCCCCGAGGCCTTGACCGGCTCCACCCGCTTGAAGGCGGGGACGGCCGCCAAGCTCGTTCTCAACGGGTTCTCGACCGCGCTCATGGTCCGGCTCGGCCGCTGCTACTCCAACATGATGGTCGATGTCGTGCCCACCAACCAGAAGCTGCGCCGGCGCCTCGTCCGCATCCTCGTCCAAGCCACCGGGGCCGACGAAGAAGCCGCTCGCGAGGCGCTCTCCCGGGCCGGCGACGACGTGAAGGTGGCCTTGGTCTCGATGCTCGGCGCCTCGCCCGCGCCGGCCGCTCGCCGGGCGCTCGAGGAGGCTGGCGGGCAGGTGCGCGCCGCTCTTGCCCGGCTGGCGCCCGCCGGGGCGGAGGGAGCCTCTCCCGCCGGCGCCACCGCCCCCTCCTCCGCCCCCTAGGCCCCGAAGTGGCCCGGGTGCTCGGGGTGGACATAGGGGGGACGGGGAGCCGGGCCCGCCTCTCGGTGGACGGGCGCACCGTGGCCGAAGCCACGGCGTCGAGCGCCAACCCGGCCACCGTGGGGCTTCGCGAGGCCGAACGGGTACTCAACGAGCTGCTCCGCGCCCTGCCGCTCGGTGAAGGCGCTGCCCTCGACACGGCCTGTGCCGGTGCCGCCGGCGTGGTCGGTGGGTCGCCCGAGGCGGCCAGGCTGTTCGCCGAGCGCTTGGCGCCCTTGGTCGGCTCGGGCCGGGTGGCCGTGGTGCCCGACGTCGTCTTGGTGCTCCCGGCGGCCGGGCTCGAGCGGGGCGTGGCCCTCATATGTGGCACTGGTTCGGCAGCCTTCGCTTGCGACGGGGCCGTTTCCGCCCGGGCCGGTGGATGGGGTTACCTGCTCGGCGACGAGGCGAGCGGGTACTGGCTGGTCCGCCAGGCCCTGCGCAGCCTCCTCGGCCGGGCCGACCGCGCCCAGCCCCTCGGCCCTCTCGGCGCAGCCTTGCTCGAAGCGGCCGGCGCCACCACCGTCGTCGGCTTGCGCCACAAGTTTTACCAGGACCCCTGGCCGGGCCGGTGGGCGGCTCTCGCCCCGGTCGTGCTGTCCTCGGAAGACCCGGCGGCCGGCGCCATCTTGGAGGAAGCCGCCCGTTCGCTCGATGAACTCGTGGGCGCGGCGCTGGAACGGCTCGGCCACCCGGCAGGCCTGCCCGTGGTCCTGGCCGGCGGCCTCACCTCCAATGCCCGCTTTTGTGATGTGGTCACGGGCCACTTGCGCCGTTCCCGCCCCGCCTCGGCGGTCTCGGTGCTCCGCGAGCCTCCCGTCGCCGGCGCCGTCCGCCTGGCCGAGCGGGCCGCCGAAGGGCGGGATTGGCCGCCGGCTTTATGACCGGCGCCGGCCCCCGCGCCGTACCCGCGCCTGCCCCACCACACTCCCCGGGGCCCTCTGCTCTGGCCCGAGCCTCCTCACGCCCGTACTGCCCCCCGGTATTCCGAGTAACGTTCCCAGGCGGCCCAGCCTTCAGCGCCGGCGCCCCC
>JAJZYO010000032.1 GCA_021798075.1 Actinomycetes bacterium | reverse complement strand
AGGCGGACCTCTCCTTCGGCCGGTGGCTCTCGGCCGGTGAGGCGCTCGCTTACGGGCTCGTGGACTTCGTGCTCGAGCCCGGCCGGCGGTGAAATCCGTCACCGGAGGGCTACCTCCGGGGCATATGTGGGTGATCCCCTATGCCGGTGAAGCCCGCCGGCGGTAGAGAATAGGTGCGCATGACTGCCAACTCCGTTTCCGGCGCGAGCGGCCACGCGACCAACCGGACAGAGCGCGTGTTCGCCGCGCTCGGCACGTTCTCGGTGCGGGCCCGCTGGTTGGTGATCCTCGCCTGGGTGGCGGCCGCCGTTGTCGCGACCATCGCCCTGCCATCGATGGGGAGCGAGATCAACAACAACAACAGCCAGTTCCTGCCGGCCAACGCCCCGAGCTCACGGGCCACCACGCTCGCCACCCCCTTGCTCGGGAGCGTGAGCAGCGAGAGCCAGATCCTGCTCGTCGCCTCGGCGGGCCAGCCTGCCGGACGCCAACTGAACGTGGCCGACATGGCCGAAGTCGCGAAGGAAGCGGCCGAGGTGCGCACCGTCCCCCGCATCATCGGGGCGAAGGTCGTGGGAATCTCCAAAGACGGGGAGGCGGCCGAGGTCGTGGCCACCGCCCGGGTGGCACTGACCAATATCTCTGGCCAGAAGCCGGTCCTCGACGCGCTCGCGAGGCAGGTCTCCAAGTTCGACCAGAGCCCGGCGGCCCGGCGTCTCGGGCTGGAGCTGCACCTCGCGGGCCCGGTGGCCACCAACGTCGCCAACCAGGCGGCGTCCCAACGAACGGGCAGCAAAGTCCAGGACCTTTCCTTCCTGTTCATCATCGTCTTGTTGCTGCTCATCTTCCGTTCGGTCTTGGCGCCTCTCGTCACGTTGGCCCCAGCCGCCGTGGCGCTCGTCATATCCATGCGGTTGATCGGGGGGCTCGGGTCCGGCGGGCTCAAGATCTCCGAGATCACCGAGCTGCTGCTGATCGTGCTCACGCTCGGCGCCGGCACCGACTACGGGCTCTTCTTGGTGTTCCGCACCAGGGAGGAGCTGCGACGGGGGCTGTCGCCGGCCGATGCCGTCGCTCGTTCGCTCGCCCGGGTGGGAGAATCGATAACGGCCTCCGCCGCCACCGTCGTGTTCGCGTTGCTCAGCCTCTTGCTGGCGAGCTTCGGGCTCTACCACGACCTCGGCGTGCCGCTCGCCATCGGGATCGGCGTGATGCTGCTGGCGGGCCTGACCTTGCTGCCGGCGCTGCTGGCCGTCCTGGGGCGGGCCGCGTTCTGGCCCGCTCGGGTGACGGCTGGGCCCGACGGGGCGGATGCGAGCACCGCAGAGGGGTCAGTGGAAGGTTGGTGGGGCGCTGTCGCGGCCCGTCTGTTGGCCCGGCCCGGCCGTACTTTGGCGGCAGGCGTGGCGCTTTTCGTCGCGCTCTCCGTAGCCGCGCTCGGCTACTACTCGTCGGGTTTCGGGGGAGCGCTCAGTGCTCCCAAAGGTTCCGACGCGGCCGTGGGCAACGCCCTCCTGGCCCGGCATTTCCCGGCCGCGGCGGCCAACCCGGCCAATCTCGTGTTCGCTTACAAGACGAGCGTGTGGGACGACGCCTCACCCCTTTTGCGGGCGCAGGACGCCTTGGAGCGCTCGCATCTGTTCAGCCAGCTGGTGGGGCCGCTCGACCCCAACGGCACAGTGCTCACTTCCGCCCAGATCGAAGCCCTCCATACCGAACTGGGGCCCCCGGCCGCGCTCTCCTTGCCGGAGCCGGTGCCGTTACGGGCCAAGGTGCCGCCGGCTGAGTACGGCGCTTACCGTTCGCTCGTGGAACTGGTCTCGTCGGACGGCCGGGTGGTGCAGTGGGAAGCCGACCTCGTGGCCGGGCCGCAAGGAGGTACCGCGGCGATGCGGGTGACCCCGGCAGTGCGGCGGGCGGTAACGGCCGCCGGCGTGGCCTCGGGGGCGAGCCAGAGCGGCGTAGCCGGGGAAGCCGCCGGGCTCTACGACGTGAGCAGCACGTCGAACCACGACATGATCGAGATCATCCCGGTCGCGATCGCGGCTATCGGCCTCCTGCTGGCGCTCGTCCTGCGCAGCCTGGTAGCGCCTCTCTACCTGATAGTGAGCGTCGGGCTCTCCTACCTCGCTGCCCTCGGCGTCTCGACGGTCGTCTTCATCGACCTGGGTGGGTCGAACGGGATCACGTTCATCCTGCCGTTCTTGATGTTTATCTTCCTGCTCGCGCTGGGCGAGGACTACAACATCTTGGTCATGACGCGCATCCGCGAGGAAGCGCGCCACCACGGGTTGGGCAAGGCGGTCATCAGGGCCGTCGGGAGGACGGGGCCGACCGTGACTTCGGCGGGGATGGTGCTGGCCGGGACCTTCGCCGTGCTCGCGTTCGAGGCGAGCGGCCCTGGGTCGGGGCAGGTCCGCGATGTCGGCTTCGGGCTGGCCATCGGGGTGTTGATGGACACGTTCTTGGTGAGGACCCTCCTCGTCCCATCGACGGTAGCCCTGCTCGGCCGTTGGAACTGGTGGCCGTCGCGCCCGGCCTCGCCTGAGCCTCTAGAGCCCCCCACCCCGAGCGCGGCAGCAGACCGAGAGGTCGCCTCCCTGCCGGGAGCGTAGGCACCAGACCGAGAGGCCGGCCTCCTGCTCGGCGCCCAGGCCCCTCCCTGACGGAGCGAGCTGGCCTGAGGCGTGCGGGCCTGGCCGGAGGGCAAACGGGGCAGCGACGCGGTGTAAGGGTGACCTTTGTTGATAGTTTCGGTCTACCGTGGACCGAGGTGGTGCCGTTCCGAGGTTGCTCGTGGCTCCCGAGCGGGCGCCCGCGCGAAAGGGACGTTCCGACCGCACCTCCGCCCTCCTGGTGGACGCCCGCCAGGCCGTCCTCGCCGGCGGCGGCGCCGTCGTCGACGATGGGGGCAAGGCCGACGGCGTCATCTGGCTGGGCGGGCCCGAGGGACTGCGGGAGATCCTGGCCTCGCACCCCGAAGCCCGTTGGGTACAGCTGCCCCACGCCGGCATCGAACGGGTGGTCGAGGCCGGCGTCATAACCGACCCCCGCTTTGCCGGGATGACCTGGACCAGCGCCAAGGGGAGCTACGCCAAGCCAGTGGCCGAGCACGCCCTGGCGCTCGCCCTAGCCGGCTTGCGGCACCTGCCCGAGAGGGCGCGGGCCACCTCATGGGGCAAGCCCGCTGGCATCTCGCTTTACGGCGCCGACGTGACCATCCTGGGCGGTGGTGGGATCGCGGAGCAACTGCTGCGGCTCCTGGCCCCCTTTGGGACCACCGCGACGGTCGTGCGCCGCGACCCGAGGCCACTGGCCGGGGCGGCACGCGTCTTACCGGCCTCGGAGCTGGCAACGACGTTACCTGGGGCCCTCGTCGTCTTCGTGGCCCTCGCCCTCGTCCCCGAAACCGTCCATGTGATCGGGGAGAAGGAGCTTTCCCTCATGGGCCGCGACGCCTGGCTGGTCAACGTGGCCCGGGGACGCCACGTGGGTACCGAGGCTCTGGTCGGGGCCCTCCGTGAAGGCCGGATCGGCGGTGCGGCGCTCGATGTCACCGACCCCGAGCCCTTGCCCGACGGCCACCCGCTCTGGTCGTTCCCCAATTGCCTCATCACCCCTCACAGCGCCGACACGGAGGAGATGATCCGCCCCCTCCTGGCCGAGCGCATCAAGCAAAACGTAGAGCGCTTCGCCGCCGGGCTCCCGCTGGTGGGGACGGTAGACCCGGCTGCCGGCTACTGAGGGGGCCAGAGAAGGCCGTGCCTGGCGTGCTCTCGAGCCGAGTGCAGCTGCGTGCGCTCGTGCTCGGCGACCTCGTGGCGGAGGGAGGCGAAGGGCGCGTGTTCGAAGTGCGGAAGGCGGAGGCGCCTGGGGCCGATGGAGGCGGCCTGGTCTACAAGCAGTTCCGCCGGCCCAGGCCGGCGCCCGAGCTCACGCCGACCGTTTCCTTTCTCGGTGCCTTGGACGGCGCCGACCCGGCGCTGGCTGCCCGAGTGCGCGCTTCGTCGGCCTGGCCGGTCGCCTGGGTGGTGGGCCAGGAGCCCGAGCTTGCGCTCGGGGCGCTCGTGCCGAGGGCCCCGGGCTGCTTCTGGCTGCGCCACCGCGAGGGCGGCCCCCGGCTAGCGACCCTCTCTTACCTGGCGAGCGACCCGGACCGCATCACGGTCGCGTACGGGACGGTCGTGCCGGCGCCGGGAGCGGCGGCCCGGGTAGCCGTCGTCTACGCGCTGGCTCGGCTGCTCGAGGTGTGGCAGGGCGACGGCGGGCGCCCGGGCCTGGCCGTGCACGGTGACCTCTCGGCCAAGAACGTCCTCTGGTCGCTCGACCCAGTCCCTGCCGTGTACGTCCTCGACTGCGACGGGGCCACCGTGGTGGAGGTAGGAGCCGGGCCAGCGAGCGTTCCCCGCCGGCCCACGACTCCCAACTGGGACGACCCGGCCCTGGCTCCGGGGGTGGCGCCTACGGCCTCTTCTGACCGCTACGCGCTGGGGCTGGCCTTCTTGCGGGTGGTGGGCGCAGCCCATTTCCCCCTCCAGGCGCGCCAACGGTCGGGCGACAAGGTGAGCATCGACCTCGAGCTCCCGCGCTCCTGGAGGCGGCTGCCCGACATGCCCGGGCTGTGGGAGCTGTGCGAGCGTTCGCTGTCCGTGGTGGACGTGCCCGGCCGGCCCAGCCCGGCGGAGTGGGCCGCGGCCCTGGAGGAGCTGCTTTCGTCGATGGGGTGCGCAGACCTGGCTGGCAGGGTGCGCCAGGCCCAGGGCGACCCCAGGGCTTCCCAGGCGCTCCAGGGCGGACCGCAGCGCCCAGTGGTCGCGGCCACCGTCCCAGACGTGGCGGTGCGGCCCGTGCTCAAGCATCGGGCAGCCTCGACCTGGCGCCTGGTCAGCGCGCCCGGGTGGGCGCAGGCCACAGGGGGCGCCGCCACCCTGGTCACCTCGGGAGCGGTGGCGGGGGCAACGTCGGCCGCCCAGGGGCCCGCCGGCCCGGGCTTCCCCGGTCTCGGGCTCGCCTACCTCGGGCCGCGCCAGTTGCTCCGACGGTGCGGGCAAGCGTGGGGAGGCACCCATCGCCTTGCGTTCCGGTTGCTGGCCTCGCCGGGCCGGCGCGCCGACGGGTTCCGCCGTCTCGTGCGGGCGCTCTTGCTGGACGCGGTGGCCGCGTGCGTCGTACTGTTCCTCATCGGCGAGATGGTGAGCCCGTTGATCGGGATCTGAGCACCTGGGTGGCTTTGGTGCCTTCGAGGCTGCAAGTTCGCTGCACGGGAACGGTCCGGTAGCCTCGGTTGGACGATGGCGAGCGAGTACGTCGGGACCGAGGAGCGCTACGCCGTCTTCCCCTTTTACCTCTGCCTCGACGTGTCCCAGTCGATGGCCGGTGAGCCGATCGCCCAGGTCAATGCCGAGCTCCCGGGCATCAGGGCGGCCGTGGGGCAGGACCCGGCGGTCGCAGAAGTCGTCCGGTTCGGCATCGTCACCTTCAGTGACGTGGCCCGCACTGTCCTCCCGCTGTCCGACCTGGCCTTGGTGGAGGCCATGCCGACCGTCGAGGTGGAGGGCCGCACGTCGTACGCCGCGGCCTTCGACCACCTGCGCCGCCTGATCGAGGTGGACTACCAGGCTGGGCGTACCGGGGGCGAGCGTTGGTACCGGCCGGCGGTGCTCTTTGTTTCGGACGGCCGTCCGACCGACCCCGAGGAGCGCTGGCGTGCCTCTCACCGCCGCCTGGTCGACCCGTCTTGGCGCCGGCACCCCAACATCTTGGCCTTCGGCTTCGGCGACGCCGTAAGCGAGGTCCTGGCAGCCGTAGTCGAGAACAAGCCCAACCGGGCGTTCATCACCACCGAGGGCGCCAACCCCTCGAGGGTCGTGCCCGAACTGATGGCCGGGCTGGTGCAGTCGATCGTGAGCTCTTCAGCCAGTGCCTATACGGGCTCGCCCCAGCTCGTGCCCCCGCAGCTCCCCAACATGGCGCCGATCCAGGTAGACGAACTGGAGTGACCCGGTCGGGCGGGTGGGCCGGGCCGGCGTGGGGCGAACCATCCGCGGCGGCCGGCAGCCCTGCCCCGCTGCGGCGCCGCGGGGCGGCTCCGATGGCCAGTTACCGGGCTGACGGAGGCCGCTCAGGGGAGTTCTTGGTGCTGGCTGCGTCGGTGGGCGGTGCTTCCCACCGGTGGGCCGGCCGGCGCTGCGAGGACTCCTTTGGCTGGGCCCTGCCTGAGCCGGGCCATCTGGCGCTGGTCGTCGCTGACGGCGTGGGCTCGGCCGGCCGCGGCGGGGAGGGGGCCGAGCTGGCCGTCGAAGCGGCCTGCCGTTACCTGGGTGGGAGCGGAGCGAGCGGATGGGGCCCTGCCCGGTGCAGGGCGGTCATATCGGAAGCCAGCGATGCCCTCTACCGGTCAGGAGGCGAGGCGCCGGCCGAGCTCGCGACCACCATCGTGGTCGCCCTCCTGCGAGCCAGCGCCGGCAGAGCGGAGGTGACGTTGGGCCGGGTGGGCGACAGCAGTGCCTTCGTCTTGTTGCCCGGCGGCGAGTGGCAGGAGCTCTTCGGGGTGGCGGGCGCCACCGGCGACGGGCAGCTGGCAGGTGCGGAGGCCGCAGACGAGGGCGACGGGGCGCTGCTGCTAACCGCCACCGTGTCCCTCCCGCTCCCCTCACCGCAACGGGCCCGGCGCCCGCGTCCCGGGGCGCCGGGACGGGCCGAAGCAGACACGGCCGAAGCAGGCACCGGCGAAGCAGACACGGCCGAAGCAGGCACCGGCGAAGCAGGCACCGGCGAAGCAGGCAGGGTGGAGCTGGTCTCGGCCGAGCTGGGCCGAGGGGCGGCGCTCGTCTTGCTGACCGACGGCGTCGCCCAGCCGCTCCGCGACGGGCCCACCACCGTGGCGCCGGGGCTAGCGGAGGCCCTGCGCTGTGGCCGGGAAGGCGAGCTAGGGCCGCTCGGCCTGGCCGGCGCGGTCGACTTCAGCCGCCGAGGGGCTCACGACGACCGTACGGTCCTCGTGGCCTGGCCGCTCGCCGGCGAAGGCTGAGCCGGGAGCGGCCGGTGCCGGCTCCACCTGTGGCAAGGCGGGTAACGCCTGGCTTTTCCTGGGCGCTTGTCGGCGCTGTTCGGCCCGGGTGGCGCGCTCCCTCTCGGCGTCGAGGACGGGCGCCGGCAGGGGCGACGTCACCAGTTGGTCGCCGGGCTTCGGGCGGCCCTTCCAGAGCAGGAGGAGAGACGCGCCGGCGAAGACCACGACGCTCGTCCAGTCGTTGAGCCGGAGCCCCAGGTAACGGTGGGCGGGGTCGATGCGGAGGTACTCGGTGAAAAACCTGCCGAATGTATAAATGGCGGCGTAAGCGGCGAAGAGGTAACCGCGGCGCAGCCTCACCCTGCGCTCGATGAGCAGGAGCAGAGCGAAGGTGGCGAGGTCCCAAATGCATTCGTAGAGGAACGTCGGCTGGAAAGTGCCCGGCAGGTACCTCCCGTCCACCAATGGTGTCCTGTACTTGGGCGGGAAAATGTTGGACAGCTCGCTCTGCTTGGTTATCCTCACCGCCCAGGGCAGCTTGCTCGGCAGCCCGAAAAGTTCCTGGTTGAAGTAGTTGCCCCACCTCCCGACCGCCTGGGCGACGGCCAGCGTCGGGGCGACTACGTCCATCAGCGGGGGCAGGGGCAGGTGCATGCGCCTGGCCTTCAGCCAGCCGCCGAGCACCCCGCCGGCAACTCCTCCCCAGATCCCGAGCCCTCCCTGCCAGATGGCGAAGATCCGGGCGGGGTCGCCCCCGGTGTCCTGTTGCCAGCTCGTCGCGACCGAGTACAACCTGGCGCAGATGAGGCCGGCGACCACAGCCCAGACGGCGACCGGGACGAGCGAGGCACGAAAGCCGCCCAAGCGCTCCCAGCGCCGCTCCGCCAGCCACGCCGCTGCCAGCACGCCCACCGCGATGAGCAGCCCGTAGAAGTGCAGCTCCAACGGGCCGATGTGCACCCCGTTCACCGGCGGGCTCGGTATGTAGGCAATCACCGCGGCCCCAGGGTACGGGCTGGGCGCGCCGAGCCGGCGCCGGCGGGCGGAGGTCGACAGCGGTAGAAAGAAGGACGAGATGAACGACGCGGGAGAGGAGCAGCAGCACCGGGCCGGCCGTAGGGCGACGTACCGGCTGCAGCTTCACGGCGGGTTCGACTTCGCCGACGCGGCCGCCATTGCCGGCTACTTGGCCGAGCTTGGGGTAAGCCACGTCTACCTGTCTCCCGTCCTGCAGGCGGCCCGCGGGAGCACCCACGGCTACGACGTGGTGGACCCTTCGACCGTCAACGAGGAACTAGGCGGCGAGGCGGGCCACGCAGAGCTGCAAGCGGCGCTCGGCCGGGCGCGCCTCGGCCACGTGCTGGACATAGTCCCCAACCACATGGCCGTGTCGAGCCCGGACAACCGCTGGTGGTGGGACGTGCTCGAAAACGGGCCATCAAGCGTTTACGCGAGCTATTTCGACGTGGACTGGGGGACGCCCGAGGGAGGCGTAGCGGGGCACCGTTCGGTCGTGCTCCTGCCGATCCTCGCCGACCACTACGGCCGCGAGCTCGAGGCTGGCAACATCCATCTCGAGCACTCGAAGGGCACTTTCACGCTGCGGTATTTCGACCACAGGTTCCCCGTGGCGCCGAGGAGCATCGACCAAGTCGTGGCCCGGGCGGCCAGGCGCCTGCCCCGGAGTTTCGACCCCGCCGTGCGGGCGGAACTGGAGAGCATTGCCACTGCCCTCGGGCGCCTCCCACCCTCTTGGGCGACCGACAGGGCGAGCGTCCGCGAGCGCCACCGGGACAAGGAAGTGCTGCGCGCCAGGCTCGCCGCGCTGTCGGAGCACCAGAGTGTCGAAGGCGCCCTCGACGCGGAGACGGAGGCCACGGAGTCCAACGTCGACGCCCTCGACGCCCTCGTGCAGAGGCAGAACTACCGCCTCGCCTTCTGGCGGACTGCCTCGGAAGAGGGCCAGTACCGGCGGTTTTTCGACATAAACGAGTTGGTCGGCATCAGGGTGGAGGACGACGCCGTCTTCGCTGACAGCCACCGGCTGATATTGCGCTGGCTGCACGAGGGCGTGATCGACGGGCTACGCGTGGACCACATAGACGGGCTACGCCGCCCGGGCGCTTACCTCGAACGGCTCGAAAAAGAGAGCGCCGGCGGCTGGGTGGTCGTAGAGAAAATACTGGCCAAGGGAGAACAACTGCCTGAACAGTGGCCCGTCGCAGGCACCACCGGCTATGACTGGCTCAACCTCGCCGGGGGGCTTTTCGTGGAGAAAGAGGGAGCGGAGTCGCTCCGGCGCTCGTTCGGCGAGTTTTGCGGTTTGGAGCGCTCATGGGACGAGCTGGCCCACCAGGCCAAGATCTCGGTGCTAAACGGTGCCCTCTCGACCGACTTGAACCGCGTCGTCGAGCGCATGGCCCGCGTCTGCGAGGGCCATCGCCGCCATTCGGACCACACGCGCCGTGACCTGCGCGAGTGCCTAGCAGAGGTGGCCGCTTCTTTCCACGTCTACCGCACTTACGTCGCCCCCGGGCACCGGGTTTCCGAGCACGACGCCTCGGTGGTGCAGAGAGCTGTCATGGAGGCAGGGCTGCGCCGCCCTGAGATAGACGGCGAACTGCTGTCGTTCCTGCGGGACGTGCTCTTGCTGGACGTTGCGGGCAGCGCCGAGGAAGAGATGGCCCTCTCGTTCCAACAATTTACGGGCCCGGTCATGGCGAAAGCCGTCGAAGACACCGCGTTTTACCGTTACATGCCCCTTCTCGCCGCCAATGAGGTGGGAGGGGACCCGAGCTCGCCGGCCACGAGCAAAGAGGAGTTCCACGCCTGGTGCGCCGGTACCCAGGCCCGCCACCCCTTCGGACTTCTCGCCACTTCCACCCACGACACCAAGCGTTCCGAGGACGTGAGGGCGAGGATGTCGGTGCTCTCGGAGATCCCCGGCGAATGGGCGGAGACGGTAAGGCGGTGGAGCGCCCTCAACCGGCGCAAGCGGGTGGCCCGCGACCTCCCCGACCCGGAGACGGAGTGGATGCTCTACCAGACGCTCGTAGGGGCCTGGCCGCTCTCGGCCGAGCGCGTGCTCGGTTTTGTGGAAAAGGCCGTACGGGAAGCCAAGGTCCACACGAGCTGGGAGCAACCTGACCAGATCTACGAGGGTGCTGTCATTAATTTCACGGCCGTCATACTTCGTTCGCGCAAGTTCGTGGCCGAGCTCGAGGCCTTCGTCGAGCGGATCTGCCGTCCGGGGCGCTCCAATTCCCTCGCCCTCAAGCTGCTCACGCTCACCGCGCCGGGGGTCCCGGACTTGTACCAGGGGAGCGAGCTGTGGGACCTCTCGCTCGTGGACCCCGACAACCGCCGCCCTGTCGACTACGACCTGCGGCGCAGGCTGCTCGAGGAGGCGCCCGGGGCCGAGCTCGCAAAGGTATGGGCAGGAGGCGACGATGTGGGGTTGACCAAGCTGGCGGTGGTGCAGAGGGCGCTGGAAGTCCGTGGTCGCAAGCCGGCCTCGTTCGGCGAGGGTGGGCGGGGTGCCTACCGCCCGCTCGTAGTCGAGGGCCCGGCGGCCGAGCACGCCCTCGGTTACACGAGAGGTGCCAGCGTGGCGTGCGTGGTGACCCGCTGGCCGGTGCTCCTGGAGCGCGCCGGCGGTTGGCGGGGGACGACGGTCAGCTTGCCGAGCGGGCACTGGCACGATGCCCTCGGCGGGGGCACGTGGGAGGGACGTGCGCCCCTCGGCGACCTGTTCGGCGGCCTGCCCGTAGCGCTGCTCGAGCGGCAGGGGAGGACGGGCACGACCGCGCCGCCGCGGAGGGCGCCTTCGAGGGCCCGGGTGGGCCGCCAAGGGGAGCGGACGTGAAGTTCGAGGTCTGGGCGCCGGGGCCGGAAAAGGTGGAGCTGTGGCTGGAGGGCGACGGGCGCCGGCTGCCCATGGAGAGGTCCCCGCGCCGCGGTACCTGGGCCCTGGACGTGCCCGGCGCCGGCCCCGGCACCCGGTACCTGTTTTCCCTCGACGGTGGCCCGGGGCGGCCCGACCCGCGCTCGGCATGGCAACCAGAGGGGATAGACGGTCCCTCTGCGTTGGTGGACCAGGCCAGTTTCGCGTGGCACGACGGCGGGTGGAGGGGTTTCGACCTCGGCTCGGCCGTCGTTTATGAACTGCACGTCGGGACCTTCAGCGAGGAGGGGACCTTCGAGGGCGCCATCGCGCACCTGGACCACCTGGTGTCTTTGGGTGCCAACGCGGTCGAACTGATGCCGGTGGCAGAGGCGAGCGGGGAGCGGGGCTGGGGGTACGACGGCGCCGACCTCTTTGCACCCCACCACGCGTACGGCGGTCCTTTGGGACTGAAAAGGCTCGTCGACGCTTGCCACGGGCGTGGCCTGGCCGTGGTCCTGGACGTCGTGTACAACCACCTCGGGCCGGCCGGCAATTACCTCGCCGAGTACGGGCCGTATTTCACGGACAGCTACCGGACCCCCTGGGGTTCGGCGGTCAATTTCGACGGGCCGGGCAGCTATGGCGTCAGGGACTTCGTCATCTCCAACGCTATTGGTTGGCTGCGCGACTACCACATCGACGGGCTCCGCCTGGACGCCGTGCACGCCATCCACGACGAAGGGGCGCGCCACATCGTCGAGGAACTGTGCGAGGCCGTGGACCGCTTGGCTCTAGACCTGGGGCGGCGGCTCTGGGTGGTGGCGGAAAGCGACCGCAACG
>JAJZYO010000031.1 GCA_021798075.1 Actinomycetes bacterium | reverse complement strand
CGAGCCGACCGGCAACACGGCACTGCCTAGCGCCGGCGAGCCCGGGGCCACCGAAGCTGCCCGGCTCCGTATCGCCGTGTCCAAGATGTCGCGGCGGCTCGGGCCGACGGCCGCCGCCGGCACGCTCACCCCCACCGAGGTCGACATGCTGGTAGTGGCGGCGCGACGGGGGCCGGCCAGGATGTCCGACTTCGCCTCGTTTTGCGGGCTCAACCCGACCATGGTGTCACGCCTCGTGCCCAAGCTCGAAGAGGCGGGGCTCCTGCACACGCGCGCCGACCCGGACGACAAAAGGGCGCGGCGAGTCGAGGCGACCAAGAAAGCCGCCAAATTGCTCGAGCGCGTCCGTTCAGAACGCTCGAGCGCCCTCGCCCGTCTACTAGAACAACTCGAAGAGCCCGAGCGCCGAGCAGTTTTCGCAGCCATCCCGGCTTTGGAAAAGCTGGCAGAACGCCTGAGCCAGAGTGCCCTGGCCGAGGGCGAGGCACCGTGACCAGCCTCCGCTAGGAGCCAAACGCCGCGCCCGCGCCCTCGTCTCAGCGCAAGACGGCGAGCGAAGCGCTGAAGGCGTGCAGGAAGTTCTTGCCGCCGACGGGGCCCAGTTCGCCGGCCGCGAAGAAGCCGGCCGTCGGGACAGGGCCGAGGATCTTGGCGACCATGCCGGCATCGTGGTCGGATGTGGGGAAAAGGCGCGAGCCGCGCCCGTTGCACGTGAACAGCAATACGCCGGCTGGCTCCCGGCCCGCCAGCGCGACCACCTCGCGCTCCAGGGCGTCCCCGAGGTCCTGTTCGGCAGAGGCGGCATCCCGGGCCAGGAACTGGACCGTCTGCCCCACCTCGACTTCACCGGCCACAAGGACGCTACCGGTCTCAGGGTCAACCCCGAGCACCCCGCGCGCCAAGAAATCGCCCCGGCCCTGCCGGTCGCGGTACTCGTCCATGGCGACGCCGAGGAGCAGGCCTCCGCCCGCCAGCAGGGCGCGTTCGGCTTCGGGGATGTCAGCCACCAGCCGCTCTAGCCGTTCGTAGGCTGGACGACCCCCGACCTCGACCACCATGCGGCCGTCCGCCTTGGTCACCGTGTAGGGGTTGCCGAGTGGCCGGCACCCCTGGGAGACCAAGAGGTCGGCCTGGCCGCCGGGCAGGTGTGCCCCGATTGCCCCTTCGTGGAGGACCTCCCCGTCCAAGAACAGCTCCGAGCGCCGCCGCTGCAACCCTCCGCTCGCCACACCGCCAGCGACCAGGGCGCCCGGGACGTTGGTGTTCAAGTGCAGGAGGAGCTCCTCTAAAGGAAGGCTGAAGGGGTCACTGAAGACCAGGTACGGTCCGCCTCCTGCCTCGAATCGGTGGCCGGCGAAGAGACCCCCGCTCGCCGTAGCCAGGTACTCGACGGCAAAGGTCTCGACCGGCGCCGCAAAACCGTTGGCCACCCACAACGAGACGGCGGGCTCGTCCTCGACCTCGCGGCCCCGGCCGATCACGCCTTGTGCCACGCAACCGACGAGGGGCACCGAGCCGAGCGCGGCGCGCAGTTCGCCGAGCAGCGACCCCGCTTCGTCCCAGTAGTTGCTGCTGGCGAACAGGACGGCCAGGTCGGGCACGCCCCCGAGCCCGACCAGCACCTCTCCCGCCGCCCGCTCAGCAGCCTCGAGCGCACCGAGCCCCACTACCAGCGACGACGCCGCCTTCATCGCCCTCGCAGCTTAGTTACGGGCGCGCCGAGCTCAATTCTGACGACCTGGGGGACGCGGCAGCAGGCGCCAAGTAGAAAGTTGCCTACCGGCGCTCGCCGCCGCTCCTCCAGGGCTTGTTTTTTCGCGGTCGTTACCAGGCGTAGTCTTCGGGCGCCGTCTTGTAACCGGGGAAAATCTCGTCCAGACGGGCAAGGGACTTGTCGTCCAGGTCCAAGTCAACGGCGGCGAGCGCACTTTCAAACTGTTCGGGCGTCCTCGGCCCGATGATGGGCGCGGCCACCGCCGGTCGGGTGAGCAACCAGGCGAGCGCGACGGTTGCCGGCTCGGCGCCTAGCTCGTCGCAGAAGTCCTCGTAGCTTTCGACCTGGGCACGCCTAGCCTCCAGCATCTCCTTCGACCTGCCTTCGACCCGGCGCTTGCCCTCACGGGTCTTGCGGGCCGCGCCCCCGAGGAGGCCGCCTTGGAGCGGCGACCAGGGGATGACGCCGAGCCCGTAGAACTCGGCAGCCGGCAGCACTTCGCGCTCGACGTCGCGCACGATCAAGTTGTAGAGCGATTGCTCGCTCACGAGGCCAAGGAAATTGCGCGCCTTGGCGGGCTCTTGGGCCTGAGCTATGTGCCAGCCACCGAAGTTGGACGAACCGACGTAGAGGATCTTGCCCTGGTGGCGGAGGACCTCCATCGCCTCCCAGATCTCGTCCCAGGGGGTGTCCCGGTCGATGTGGTGCATCTGGTAAAGGTCGATGTAGTCGGTCTGGAGCCGGCGCAGCGAGGCCTCGCAAGCCCTCTTTATGTTGAGAGCGGACAGGCGGGCTTCGTTGGGCCAGTCGCTCATGTTGCCGTAGACCTTGGTGGCCAGAACGGTCCGCTCACGCCGGCCACCGCCCTGGGCAAACCACCGGCCCACGATCTCCTCCGTCCACCCGGCGTGCGACTCGTCCTTGCCGGCCACCTGCCCGGGTGGGCTCTGGCGCCGGCCGTAGACATTGGCGGTGTCGAAAAAGTTGACACCGGTCTCGTGGGCGCGGTCCATGATCGCGAACGCCGTCGGCTCGTCGGTGAGAGGGCCGAAGTTCATGGTGCCGAGGCACAAACGGCTTACAGAAAGGCCTGTACGGCCGAGGTGGGTGTACTTCATGTAGGTGAACCTACCGCGCCGGCGGGGAGAGCGGCTTTATAACGGTGTTGACCAGGTACGGCGAGCTGAAGTCGCTGCGCTCGCCGGCGCTCCTGCCCGGCACGGGCAGCAAGCGGGCCGACAACGGCTTTTGGAGGCGGGCGGCCAGGCTGGCCATGTCGCAAATGACCTCCGCCAGCACCTCGGGCGGGGAGTCGCCAGGCACGGGTACGGTGTCGAGGCCCGTGCCGCACACAGCCGACCAGGCCAGCAGCTGGTCTATGCCGACGAGGCCCTCCTCCCACCGGCGGGCGAGCACCGAGTCCTCCATGACCGGCAGCATGAGCCCGCAGTACCCGCAACCCGGCAGCCCCGTCGAACGGACTCCGGCAGTGACGGCGGCCGCCAGCGCCAGCGTGCCGGGGGCGCCAAAGCGCCCGTGGCCCGCAAGCTCGATCGCCCCTGCGATGCTGTCGTCGCCGTCGGGAGCCGGCGACAGGTCGACCCCGCCGAAACAGGCACCGAGCCCGCCGGCGGACCGCTCGGCCAGCGCTACTACCGGGCCGGCGACCTCCGCCAGCTTTGCCCTCACCCTGCCTTCCACCTCGCCGAGCTCGGCGCCCGCCTGGAGGGCTTCGGCCACCACGCCTGCGCCCTGCAAAGCGACGGTCAGGGAGGTCGGGCCGGCGTGGTACGCGGCCGGGAAAAAGGGCGTGCCTGGTGGGACGCAACCCAGCGCGGCAAAGTTGAAGTTGCCGAGGCCCTGGTCGGTCCGCTCCGCCAGGGCGAGCATCGCGTCGGCGGCGGCACGCGCGGCGCCCGCGTGCACGCCGTGCTCTGGTGTGGAGACCATGACCGAAGCGGAGAGGGCCGGGTTGCCGCGCCCAGCGTGGGGTACCACACCAGGCGCGAGCATGTCCACCAGCGCCGCGGCCGCTTCGGGGGCCGCCCCCACCGGCGTCGGCCCGAGCGAGCAGAAGCCCACCCCGGCTCGGTCGAGGGCCGCTTGGAGGTCGCAGGCGTACTGGGCGAGCTCCTCGCGGCCCCAACCGGCGAGGTCGCCGAGAACTGGCCTGGTAGACAGCCGCAGCGTCTGGACCTCGTAGCCTTCGGCGGCGAAGGCGGCACCCGCGCGCTCGATGATCTCCGCCGCCCGGCGGACTTCTTGCTCTCCGAGCGGGTGGGGTGCTGCAACGCCCAGAGTGAGGGCACGGACGGGTGGCTTTGGCTGCACGCTCAGAGCCAGGTCACTTCCTCGTCGGGCTGGTCGACGACCTGCTGGCAGGTGGGGCAGTACCAGCGGGCCTCGAGGTGACCACCGCAGGTGAAGTGGCGTGGGCCGAGGACATCCTCGCCCGCGGCGCGCGCCCCCCAGCTCTCCAGCAGGCGCAATGCGCCGGCCAGCTCCCGCCCCACAGCGCTCACGTTGTACTGGTAGCGCACAGGCTTATGCGAGTACGGCTCGGCCACGATTAAGCCGTCGCGCTCGAGCCGGCGCAAGCGAGCCGACAAGACGTTGGGCGCCAGCCCGGGCACCGTAGCCTCGAGGTCCTTCCAGCGCCTCGGGCCGTCGAGCAGGGCGTCCACGATGAGCAGCGCCCAGCGGTCCCCCACCCGCGCCATGGCCAGGTCGAGCCCCGTCGCTTCGCTCACCGTCACATCTTCCTCCCAACCATCTTCCTCCCAACCATCTTCCTCCCGACCATCTTCCTCCCGACCATCTTCCTCCCGACCATCTTCCTCCAAAACTTGCGCCGCTCCATCCTCGGATCAACTAACTTGCAACTTGCAAGTTACTATCCAAGGGAGGTACCAGGTATGAGCACTCCGGCTGTCGAGTTTTCCGAGGCCGTTGCCGGAGCAGTAGCAGCGGCAGGGGCATCGGTGGTGGGGGTCGGGCGCGCGGGCAGCGGGGTCGTAGTGGCCGAGGGCCTAGTTGTGACCAACGCCCACAACGTAAGGGACACAGTCGAGGTCCACTTCGAGGACGGCACTACTAAAGAGGCGAGCCCGGCTGGGGTTGACATGGACGGTGACCTGGCCGTGGTGCCCGTCCCAACCGGGGGGCACCCGGCGCTCGCCCTGGAGCCCGGCGAGTCACCCGCCCTCGGCAACGTGGTCATCGGGCTCGCCCGGCCCCGCGGCCGGGCCTTGCGGGCTGGGGTCGGCTTTGTCTCCGGGCTCGACGTGCCCTTCGGCGGCCCGCGTGGCCACATCGTGACCGGCGCTCTCGAGCACAGCGCCGCCCTGCCCCACGGTTCGTCCGGCGGCCCCCTCCTCGACGTCAGCGGGCGCCTGGTGGGCATCAACACTCACCGCGAAGGAGACGGTTTCTACCTGGCCCTTCCGGTCACCGCCGAACTCAAAGGCCGGGTGGAGGCCCTAAGCCGGGGCGAAGTCCCCCGCCGCCCCCGTCTCGGGGTCGCGCTCGCCCCGGCCAGGGCGGCACGCCGCCTCCGCCAGGCCGTAGGGCTGCCGGAGCGAGAGGGCCTGCTCGTCCAGGCAGTGGCTGAAGACGGGCCGGCGGCGCGAGCAGGCATCCGGCGTGGTGACCTGATCGTCTCGGTCGCGGGCCGGCCCACCAGCACCCTCGTGGACCTCGCCCTGGCGCTCGAAGCCACGGCACCGGCCGGCACCGCGCAAATCGCGCTCGTGAGGGGCACCGACGACCTCACGCTCTCGGTCAGCTTTGCCGAAGCGTAAGGCCGGAGCACGCGCCGGCGGAGAGCCGTCCCGTTAGCCGGTTTGCCCCGGCTGCTCGGCGTGGCCCCCGAACTCCTTGCGCATTGCTGACAGCACCCGGTCTGCGAAGTCGGCTTCGCCCCGAGAACTGAAGCGCTCGTAGAGGGCGGCGGTCAGGACGTGGGCGGGCACCGCCTCGTCGATCGCCGCTTTGATGGTCCAGCGCCCCTCTCCCGAGTCCGAGACGCGGCCCTCGAAGCCTCCGAGCTTGGGGTCCTCGTGGAGGGCGTGCGCAGTGAGGTCGAGTAGCCAGGACGCCACCACGCTGCCCCGCCTCCACACCTCGGCCACCTCGCCGAGGTCGATGTCGTACTGGTAGTGCTCGGGGTCCTCGAGCGGGGTGTTCTCGGCATCGAAGCCTCTCCCGGACAGCTTGCCCACGTTGGCCTTCGCCAACACACCCAACCCCTCGGCGTAGGAGGCCATGACCCCGTACTCGATGCCGTTGTGCACCATCTTCACGAAATGCCCTGCGCCCGAGGGCCCGCAGTGCAGGTACCCCTTCTCGGAGGGCGCCGGGTCACCGGTGCGACCGGGCGTGCGGGACGCCGCCGCAACACCAGGGGCGATCGCCTCGAAGAGGGGCTCCAAATGGGCGACCACATCGGCCTCGCCACCGATCATGAGGCAATACCCGCGCTCCAGGCCCCAGACGCCACCGCTCGTACCCACGTCCACGAAGTGCACCCCCTTGTCCTTCAGCTTCGCGGCCCGTGAAATGTCGTCGTGGTAATGCGAATTGCCCCCGTCGATGACGATGTCACCCTTCGACAAAAGCCCACCCAGCTTTTCCACGGTCTCTCCTGTATATCCGGCAGGCACCATGACCCAAGCCGCGCGCGGTGCCTCCAGCTTCCCTACGAAATCTTCGAGGCTCGAACAGCCCGTCGCACCCTCTGCCACGAGCGCCTTCACCGCATCTGCGCTCACGTCGTAGACGACGCATGTGTGCCCTGCCTTCATCAGACGCCGCACGATGTTGGCGCCCATGCGCCCCAAGCCGACCATTCCGAGTTGCACGGCTACCTCCTGAAAAGATCTCGTGGCTTCACTTTCGGCTCACCCGCTTCGAGGAGGGCAGCCTCGGTAGCAACCTATCGGCAAGCATCCGCGAGTCGCGGGCCCCGATCAGACAGAATGTCGCGGTGAGCGGGTACCAGCCACGGCATACAGCAAGTGACTCGACTAACCCTGGCCGGGACGTCCCGCCGCCCCCTCCTACCATCCCGAGCGAGGGTGCCGGTGGCGGTACTGGCCCCCGCCGGCGGCGGTCCGGCGTGCTCGGCCTGGCTGCCGGCGGGGTCGCGGTGCTAGCAGTGGTGGCCGGGCTGCTGGTCGCTTCGTTGCCCCACAACAGCCACCCGGCTGCGGCACATGGTCCCCAGGGCACCTCCACCCCGGCTCGCAGCCCCAGCCGTTCCTCGGCCACGAGCGGCGCGACCGCCAGCTCGGCGAGGGCCGGTTCGACCGCAGGTCGGGCATCTGGCACTTCGGGCACCGCGAAGAAAACGCACCTCGGCAACACGCCCGGCACGGGGAGCAGCACCACCACGAGGACCGCGGCCAAGGGGTCGTCGACCACCGGGGCGGGCGCCCCGAGCTCCGTCCCGGCCAGCACGACCCCGACGACGAGCGCCGGCGCGACGAGCAGTCCAGCTGTCGACCTCCCGGTGCCGGCCGGCTTTGGCCCGCTGCTACGCCAGATGTGGGTGAGCGCCGACCCCGGCCGGGCCGGCCTAAGTCCCGAGGACGTACTCTCGACCCTTCCCGGCTCCGTGTACTACGCAGAGCAACCGGCCATAGGCAATTATTGGGCCATCTCGGGCTTCGTGCCCACCGCCCAGGCCGAAGCGCAGGCGTCCACGCCGGCGGGCAAGGCCATGCTCGCCCAGTTCGGCTACATCGCAGTTTTCAACAAGGCCCCGGGCCGGGGCTGGGCCTACCTCGGTTCTTTCCGTCCCGGCTCGTGCTCTCCGACCGTGCCTGCGCCCGTCTACACGGCATGGGGGCTCTGCCAGGTCGGATCCTGAGACCCGGCTGCGGTTCAGGGCAAGATAACGAGGTCGTCTCGGTGCACGACCTCCGGGGGCACGTCCGATGGCAGGCGTGAGCTCTGCCATCCCGACCACCTCGCTAGGTCCTTGGCGCTGTGGCGGACCAGGCCCTTGGCGAAGACCCGCCCACCTGGCCCGGCCAGCTCGACGGCGTCGTCGGGCTGGAAGTCCCCGACGACTTCGTGCACGCCGGCGGGCAGCAACGACACCCCCCGCTCGATGAGGGCCCGCTCGGCGCCGGAGTCCACTACTACCCTTCCCGCCGGCGCCAGCGCGAAGGCGATCCAGAGCTTGCGGGCGGGGAGCCGGGCGGCGCGGGGCTTCACGAACGTGCCCACCCCGGCCTTGCCGGCCACCGAGTCCTGTAGGACCCGGGGGCGGTCGGCCGACGCGATCACGACGGCCACGCCGGACCAGGCGGCGATCTTGGCGGCGGCCAGCTTGGAGGCCATCCCCCCGCTCCCCCGAGCGCTCCCGGGCCCGCCGGCCATGGCCAGCACCTGGTCCACCTCGGCCACTTCCTCTACCAATGAAGCCTCGCCGTCTTGGCGCGGGTCGGCGGTAAGGAGGCCGGCGGCGTCGGTCAGCAGCACGAGCAGCTCGGCGTGAACGAGGTGGGCGACCAGTGCAGCGAGGCGGTCGTTGTCCCCGAAGCGGATCTCGTCGTCGGCGACGGCGTCGTTCTCGTTGACGACGGGCACCACGCCGAGGCCCATCAGCAGCTGCAGGGTCTGGCGGGCATGCAGGTACTGCGCTCTGTTGACGAAGTCCAACGGGGCGAGCAGGACCTGGCCGGCGACGAGCCCGTGGCTGGCGAAGGCCCGCTCGTAATGGCCCATCAGGCTGCTCTGGCCGACGGCCGCGACCGCCTGCAACACAGCGGGGTCGTTGGGCCTGGCGAGCTCGAGGACCTGGAGCCCAGCAGCAATGGCGCCACTCGTCACGACTACCACCTGGTTGCCCCCCGCCCTGACCTCCGCCACCTCCGAGCACAGCTTCCCCACCGCCGAGCCCACGATCCGGCCCTCCCCGTCGGTGATCGACGAGGTGCCGACTTTCACCACCACCGTGGGGCCGTTCCCGCCAGCCACTAGTCCGGCTCCCACTCGAACTCGAACCCCCCCACCCGCACCCGGTCACCCTCGCGAGCACCCGCCCGCACCAGGGCGCGGTCCACCCCGAGGCGGCGGAGCCGTCCCTGCGCGTAGGCGAGCGCGCCGGGGTCGGTCAGGTCGGAAAGGGCGACCGCCCTCTCGGCCTGGTGCCCTCTCACCACGAGGCAACCGTCCGCCGCTCGCTCGACGGCGACGCCGCTCGGGACGGGACGGTGCACCACGACACGCCGAGGTCGCGGCTCACGGGCTCGGGCCTCCGCCACCAGCTCGCCCAGGCGGCCAACGAGCCAGGCGATGCCCTCCCCGGTCAGCGCCGAGACGGGCGGCAGCCCGGCTTCTTCGCGCTCGGCCTCGTCGGCCAGGTCGGCGCGCGAGGCGACCACAAGCCGGGGGCGGTCGGCCAGTTGGGGTTGGTAGCGGCGCAGCTCCTCCAGTAGCACACGCAGCTGCTCGCCCGGCGGCCGACCGGCGTCGCGCCCGAGGTCGACGAGCACCACGAGCACCCGGGAGCGCTCGATGTGGCGCAGGAACCTGTGCCCGAGCCCCTTCCCCTCGCTCGCCCCCTCCACCAGGCCGGGTATGTCGGCCACGACGAACTCGCCGGCCGGCTCCCCGGCCCGGACGACCCCGAGATGGGGCTCCAAGGTGGTGAAGGGGTAGGCGGCCACCTTGGGCTTGGCGGCCGAGATCCGCGATATGAGCGTGGACTTGCCGGCGTTGGGGAAGCCCACGAGCGCGACGTCGGCCATCAACTTGAGCTCGAGCCCGAGCCAGCGTTCTTCCCCTATTTCTCCCTGCTCGGCGAACCTGGGGGCACGACGATGATTGGAAAGGAAACGGGCGTTGCCCCGCCCGCCCTCGCCGCCCCGGGCCGCCAGCCAGCGGGTGCCGACCTCGGGGAGGTCAGCGAGCAACGAACCCTCCATGTCGCGCACGACCGTGCCCTCCGGGACCGGGACCGTGAGGTCGGCGCCCGAACGGCCGTGCCGGCGCTTGCCCTGGCCGTGGGTACCCGAACCCGCCTGACGGTGGGGGTGGTCCTTGAACCCGAGGAGCGAAGCGACATTGCGGTCAGCCACCAGCCAGATGTCGCCGCCTTTCCCCCCGTCTCCGCCGTCTGGCCCGCCCAGGGCGACATGCGCCTCGCGGCGAAACGACACCGCGCCCGCGCCCCCGTCACCTGCCTTCAGGTGGACCTGGCACTCGTCGACGAACATTGAGGGGCGGGGCGCGGGCTATAGCCCGCGAGCTAGTTGCTGGACGCGACGGCAGGCTCGACGTCCACCAGCCGCCGGCCCCGCCGGCGGGCGAAGCGGACGCGCCCGTCGACCCGCGCGAACAGCGTGTCATCGCCGCCCCGGCCCACGCCAGTGCCCGGGTGGAACCTGGTGCCCCTCTGGCGGACGATGATGGAGCCGGCGCTCACCAGGCCCCCGTCGAAAACCTTGACGCCCAGGCGCTGAGCTGCGCTGTCACGACCGTTGCGGGTGCTCCCGCCGCCTTTGGTCTTGGACACTTTTCTAAGCCTCCGTGCTCGAAGTTGTTGTTGGCGCACCGCCGGGGACAGCTGCCCCGTCTTTGGCCGGCCTTGCCAGTGTGATCGAGGTCACCTCTATGGTGCTGTAGCGCTGGCGGTGGCCCCACCGACGCCGGCGACGGGCCTTGGGCTTGTAGGTGAAACCATGGATTTTGTTGCCCTTCTCCTCGCCGACGACCCGGGCGCTCACCGTGGCGCCCGCCAACTCGTCCGGCGTGGCGAGCACGCCGTCGCCGTCCACGACGAGGAGCGGCGAGAAGCTGACCTCTTGGCCGGCGCCCGCGCCGAGCAGCTCCACGGCCAAGCGCTGCCCTTCTTCGACGCGCTCCTGCTTGCCACCAGTCTCGATCACTGCGTACACAGGGCGCCCAGTATAACGGGCCTCGGGCGAGGTGGCCTGCTCGGAGCCCTCGACAGTACGCTGGCACAATCCGCAAGCGATGTAAGGAGGCCTCGCAATGGGAGTTCCGGAAGGCTCGGCAGGGGCGGCGACGCTGCGCTACGAAGGCACGGACATCGAGTTGCCCGTCGAGCGGCCCACCCTCGGCCGCAGTGCAGTCGACATATCGGGCATCGGCGCGCACGGGTTGGCCGTGTACGACCCCGGCTACGCCAATACCGCCGCCTACCAGTCGGCCATAACCTTCGTCGACGGAGAGGCAGGCCGCCTCTACTACCGGGGTTACCCGGTAGAGCAGCTCGCCATGTCGGCCTCTTTCCTCGATGTGGCGTACCTGCTCATCTACGGGGAGCTGCCGGGGAGCCAGCAATCGGAGGAGTTCGTCGCCCAAGTGAGAGCCCCCAAGGCTGTCCCCCATGTGGCCATAGAGCGGCTCTTCGACTGGTTCCCCGAGAGCATGCACCCGATGGCAATGCTGGCGACAGCGACCGAGGCGCTGACCGCCTACGCGGAAGAGGACAGCGCTGCCGACCCGGGCGCGAAGGTCGAAGCCGCCGGCGTGCGCCTACTGTCGGCCCTTCCGATTTTCACCGGCTACGCGATGTCGGTGGTGCGAGGCCTCCCGAGGGGCAGGAGCAACCGCTCGCTCGACTACGCCGAGGACCTGCTGCAGCTCTGCTTCACGATCCCTGGGAGCGACCACCTGCCGGACAACGCGACAGCGCGCGCGCTCAACACGCTGCTCATCTTGCACGCCGACCACGAGCTCAACTGCTCCACTGCGACCCTGCGCCTGGTGGCGTCCTCGGGCGCCAGCTTCTATTCGGGGGTCTCGGCGGCCATCAACGCCCTGTGGGGGCCCTTACACGGCGGGGCCAACCAGGCGGTCATCCGCATGCTCCAAGAGATAAAGGACTCGGGAAAGCCGCTCAGTTATTTCCTCGAGCGGGCGCGGGACAAGATGGACCCGTTCCGCCTCATGGGCTTCGGCCATCGCGTCTACAAAAACTACGACGCTCGCGCCAAAGTCATCCGCCAGGTCGCCTTGGACCTCGTCGAAAAGCTCGCACCGGCGGACCCTCTGCTCGAGATCGCCCTCCGCCTG
>JAJZYO010000030.1 GCA_021798075.1 Actinomycetes bacterium | reverse complement strand
GGCGCCCGTACGTTGCGAAAGCCTCGGCGCCAGCAGGAGGGGGGTGTTGCCTTCGCCCAGGGTGACCACGGGAGTTTGCTCGCTCACCGGGAGGTGGTCGCGGTACTCCTCTATGACGCCCCTCCAGGGACGGCACAAAGCGGGCGCAGCCGCTCCCGGCAGAGGCCCGGGAAGAGCTGCTCCGCTCACCGCCCGGTCACCCTGATCAGGCTCCCGAGGCGACGGACGGCGTCGAGCCCGCGGAGCTCGTGGAGGCAAGCCTGCAGGTCGCGTTCGTAGGCGGGGTGGGTGACGAAGACGAGGTGGGCCTCTGGTTCGGGCCCGGCGCGCCGGGCCCGCTCTTCCCCGGGCTCGGCCTCTGGCTCGGGGGCCTCCTGCTCCATCGAACGCACCGAGACGTGGTGGCGGCCGAGCACGCTGGCAATGGCGGCCAGCACGCCGGGGCGGTCGGCGACGAGGAGTGACAAGTAGTAGGCGCAGCGCAGGTCGTCGATGGGCCGGACGGTCACGTCGTGCAGCTCCAGCTTGCGTGGCGCGCCCTTCACGACCAGGTTGTGGGCGGCATCGACCAAGTCGCCGAGCACGGCGCTGGCAGTCGGCGGGCCGCCGGCACCCCTCCCGAGCAGCATCAGCTGGCCGACGGCGTCGCCCTCGACGAACACGGCGTTGAACGAGTCGCGCACCGAAGCGAGCGGGTGCGCCCTCGGGAGCATCGTGGGGTGGACACGCACCCCGAGCGAGCCGTCGGGCCCAGCCTCGACCACGGCTAGGAGCTTTATCGCGAAGCCGAGGCGCGCCGCCACGGCGATGTCCTGAGCGGTGATCGCCGATATCCCCTCGCGGTAGACGTCGCCCGCGACCACCTTCGCCCCGAAGGCCACGTTGGCCAAGATGGCGGCCTTGGCGGCGGCGTCGTAGCCCTCGACGTCGGCGGTGGGGTCGCGCTCGGCGTAACCGAGGCTCTGCGCCTCCGCCAGCGCCTCCCGGTAGCTCACACCGGAGGAGTCCATGCGGGTGAGTATGTAGTTGGTGGTCCCGTTGACGATGCCCATCACCCGCTCGATGCGCTCGCCGGCGAGCGACTCCCGCAGCGCCCTGATGAGCGGGATCCCGCCCGCCACCGAGGCCTCGAAGAGCAGGTCGACACCCGCCCGGCCGGCGGCGTCCCAGAGTTCGCCGCCGTGGTTGGCCAGGAGTTCCTTGTTGGCGCTGACGACCGGCTTACCCCGCGACAGGGCCCGGAGCACGAGGTCCCTCGCCGGCGAGATGCCCCCCATCACTTCGACCACCACGTCCACGGCGGGGTCGTCGACGACGTGGCCGGCATCGGTGGTGAGCAGGGCCTCGACGCCGGGCACGTCCCGTTCCTTGGCCGCCGAGCGGACGGCCACCCGGGCGAGCTCGAACTCGATGCCCGTGCGCTCGGCGATGCGCTTGGCGTCAGTCAACAAGAGGCGCGCGAGGGCTGCCCCGACGTTGCCGCACCCGAGCAGGCCGACCCGGACCACCGGCCTCAGCTGGGACTGCAGTCGGGTCGCCGGCTGGGCTTGCGGCTGCGGCCCGGTCGCCGGCTGCCGTACTGGCCCCGTCGCCGGCTGGCGCCGCGGCCCGCCTGCGGCTCGGCGCGCGGACGGCCCGGGCTCGGCTCCGGCTCGGCCCGCTCCCGGCTCGGTAGCGGTTGACCGGCGCTGAGCCTTCGCCGGCGACCCCATCGCGTCTTTCCTCGTCGTCTCTATGGGTGGGCAGGCTATCGAGCCGGCGACAGGCTGGCCAGCGAAGCGGCCGGCCGGCGGGAGCCACACGGGTGTGCACTCTCGAGCGGAGACCTGGCCGCGGGCCTACTGAACGTACCGGGCGGTCCGCCCTCGGGCCCCGCCGGCGACGCTCGGAGCCCGCCGGCGACGCTAGGAGCCGACCCTGGGCCCGCTCGTCGCTACTAATGTCGCCTTCGTCCACTTCTGACGCGCTTGGGGCCTATTTCGCCCAGAACCCGACACTCTTGGCCGCAGAGGACATTTGTCGCGCCCTCGCTGCCGCTTGTTGTTGCTTCTTATACAATAAAAGGTCATGGACAGCACGGAAAGACAAGTAGCCGAGCTCCTGCGTCGCCAGTACGGCGTCGTGGCCAAGGACCAGCTGGCCCGTGTGGGCATGACCCGCGACCAGATCCACCACCGGTGCAGGGCTGGTGAGTGGGCCGTGGCTCTTCGGCGCGTCTACCGCTCGGCTGTGTTCCCAGAGACCTTCGAGCAGCGTCTCATGGTGGCGATGCTCGCCGCCGGCGCCGGCGCAGTGGTCTCCCATGGCTCGGCCGCCTGGCTGTGGCAGCTGCAGGCGCGGCCCCCGGACCGGCCCAGCCTGACGGTGCCGGCGCGGCGACACCCACAAATCCCAGGTGCCGACCTTTACCGCCACAATGACTTGGACTACCTCCGGGTAAGCCATCGGCGCAACTTCGACTGCACCGATCCCCTGCGCACGTTGGTGGACTTCGCCGCCGTCGCCACCACGCATCAACTGGCCGACGCGGTGGACACAGCCCTGTCGACAAGGCTCGTGACGGTCGGCGGGCTCGAGGCCGAACTCTCTCGTCGGGCAGGCCGGGGCCGCCGTGGCGTGCGGCCCTTGCGGGACCTCCTCACACGGCGGGGGATGATTGGGGCGCCTACGCCCAGCGCGCTGGAGGCCGAGACGTCCGAACTGCTCCACCTCTGGAAGATCCCGGTGCTGGGCCGCGAGGTCCATATCGGCCCTGACGGCCGTTACCGGGTCGACTTCTCCCTGCCGCCCCCCGTGGTGATCGAGGTGGACGGCTTCGCCTACCACTGGAGCCCCGAGGCCAAGGCCTACGACGAAGCGAGACGTAACCGATTGCGCCTAGAGGGCACATTCGTCCTCGTGTACACCTGGCGCGACATACGCTTCGACGGGCGTCGGGTGGCGCTGGAGGCCTTGGCCGCGCTTGGGCGCTTCGCCTGCGGTGCAGTGGTGAAGGTAACTGGGCACACCGAGCCCCTCGTGCCGGGATAGACACACGCCTCAGGCGTCAAGCGCCAGAAGGTCTTCGTAGGTCTCGCGCCTCACTACCACTCGCCAGCTCCCGTCCTTCACGAACACCACAGGTGGGCGGGGAACCTTGTTGTAATTGGAAGCCATCGAGTGCCCGTAGGCACCCGTGACAGGCGTAGCCAGCACGTCACCAACGCAAAGGTCAGTTGGGACGTGAGCGTCACGCACGACTACGTCGCCGGACTCGCAGTGCTTGCCCACGACGGTCACGACCCGTGGGCGCTCCGCCGGCACGTCCCGAGGTAGGAAAGCCTCGTAACCCGAACCGTACAGCACGGGTCTCGGGTTGTCGCTCATGCCCCCGTCGACGCTCACGTAGGTGCGCAAGCCCGGGAGTTCTTTTACCGTCCCGACCGTGTAACAGGTGATGGCGGATCTCGCCACGATGGCCCGTCCCGGCTCGGCTGAAATAACCGTTTTCTCTGCTATCCCGGCTCGGCGTGCCGCCACTTTGATGGCCTCCGCCCACTCGGTTATCGACGGGGCGCTCTCTCCGGCCACGTAGGGGACGCCCAATCCCCCGCCCATGCAAAGCTCTTCCAGCCCGGAGCGCTCGAAGAACTGTGCAATTACAGAAAGGGCGAGCTCGAAGCTCTCCAGGGCAAAGATCTGCGACCCGATATGGACATGGAGGCCGACCAACTCGACTCCGGCGAACTCCGAGCGCAGCCGGTGTAGGGCTTCCTCAGCAGCGCCCGACGCCAAGCCGAAGCCGAACTTGGAGTCGTCCTGGCCAGTCATCACGTACTCGTGGGTATGCGCCTCCACACCGGGCGTGACGCGTGCCCACACCTTGGGGGCGGGCCGCCCATGCGGGAGCTTTTGTGAAAGGGTGGCCAGGCGGTCGATCTCGTCGAACGAGTCGACCACGACCCGACCGACGCCCGCTGCCCGGGCCGCTTCCAGCTCCTCCATCGACTTGTTGTTGCCATGCATGACGAGACGCTCGCCCGGCACGCCGGCAGCGAGCGCGACCGCCAGTTCTCCCCCTGTCGAGACGTCTATGCAGCAGCCCTCCTCGTGCACGAGAGCCGCCATCGCCTTGCACATGAACGCTTTGGACGCGTACGCGACCCGTGGCCCGAAGGCCCGGCGGGCTTCTCGGCAGCGCCGGCGGATGTGCTCCTCGTCGTACACGAAGACCGGCGTCCCGACCTCCCCGACCAGTCCCAGCACGTCCACGCCGGCGATACTGAGACGCCCTGTCGCGCCCACCTCGGCCGTCTCCGGTAGGAGGTGAAGGGGCACGGGGCCGGCCGGCCCCGTGGGCGCGCTGCTGGATCTGCCGTCCCCTCGCTCGGGTGATGCGGTCACGGGCGAGGTTGTGGGCGGATCTGGGGTCACGTCATCCATGCTGCCAGGACGAGAGCAGGCTGGGCGGCCGGCACCACTATGCTGGTCGGGCAGCCCCCGTAGCTCAGGGGATAGAGCGCCGGCCTCCGGAGCCGGGTGCGTGAGTTCGAATCTCGCCGGGGGCACCTGCACCTGCTGTTGACCGTTGTCGCCACGTACCCCCAGTTGCCCGGTAGCAGGTCCTGCCGGTAGCAGGTCCTGCCAGCAGCCGGTCCTGCCAGCAACAGGTCCTGTCGGTCCCTTCAGGTCGAGACCCGGCGCGGCCACCAGACGCGCTCCCCGATAACCAAGAACAACGCGGGCACCAGTACCGTGCGGACGAGCATGGTATCGAGGAGCACCCCGATGGCGATAGCGGTCCCGACCTCTGTGACCGAAACCGAGGGCAATTGTGCGAGAGCGGCAAAGGTGGCAGCAAGGATGACACCAGCCGCTGTTATGACACCCCCGGTCAGCGCGAGGCCTTGGAGGGTCCCCCGCCGTGTACCCAGGCTGCCAGTCTCTTCCCGGACGCGCGCGCTGAGGAAGACGTTGTAGTCGACCCCGAGGGCGAGTAGGAAGATGAAGACATAGAGCGGGATCTCGGCATTGACGCTCGAGTAGCCGAGCCCGTAGTGCCAGAGGAGGCTCGATAGCCCGAAGGAGGCGCCGAAGCTGAGCGCCGTCGTTGCTACCAGTACGAGCGCAACCACCAGAGCGCGCAGCAGGAGCGCGATGACGACGAAGCTGACGACGAGCACGAGGGGGATGAGCACCTCCGTGTCGCGCCCGGCGGCCCTGGCGATGTCGTACTCTGCGGCCGGGTCGCCGCCCACGAACGCGCTGGGCGCGCCCGGCGAGCTTGGCGCGAAGGGCGCTGATCGCCTGAGAGCCCCCCGGCCCGTACGGGGGGGCAGAGAGGACGAGGGAGTAGCTCTCGAAGGCGCCGAACTCGGGGCCCGAGGTAACGGCGGCAACGCCGGTCGTGGATCTTGCGGCGGCTTCTGCACCCGCAGCTTCGCTCGGTGGGGCCAGGAGCACGAGCGGGGCGAGCATCCCGCGAGGGAAGTGCTCGGAGAGGAGTTGCTCGCCGACGATGCTGCCGGGACGGCCTTTCAGGTCGCCGAAGGGGTCGCTGTTCGTATGGAGAGATGCCAAGCCGGCGCAGGCGGCGCCGAGCAGGACAAGAGCGCCGAGCGCCACCGGCACCGGGCGGCGGGCGACACGGGCGCCGATGGCTCCCCAGGTACGTGAGGCTTCGTCCCCGACTTGGCCGGGGCGCGAGGTGCGCGGCCAGAAAGCCGCTCGGCCGAGGACGAGCAGGAGCGCCGGCAGGAGGGTCGTCTCAGCCGCCAGCGCGGACAGCACCGAGACGGCCCCGACCGGCCCGAGCCCGTGCAGCGAGGCAGAGCTGGCGGCGAGGAGGCAGAGCATGGCGCCAGCGACGGTCGCTGCCGAGGCGACCAGGGTCGGCAAGGTGGCCCGCAGCGCGCTCGCCATGGCGTCCTCGCAGGCAAGGTGGCGGTGCAGTTCCTCCCGGTAGCGGTGGACGAGAAGCAGGGCGTAGTCGCTCGCCGCACCGAATACGAGCACGACCAAGATGGCCGAGGACAGGTAGCTGACGGTGGTCCCGGCCTCCGCCAGCCCATAGGCGGCCGCCTTGGCAACCTCGACGGCTCCAATGGCGCTCAGGAGCGGGAGGGCCCAGAGCACGGGGCTCCGGTAGACCGCGAGCAGGATGACCCCGACGATGACGAGGGCGCTCAGCAGCAGAGCGCTCAGGGTGGTGCTGCCACTGTCCGCCGAGACAGCAGCAGTTCCGGTCACCGCAACCTCGAGGTTGCCACGGGGACCGGCCGTGGGCCGGCCCACCACTTCTCTGACCGCTTCTCTGACCGCCTTGACGGCGGTGGTATCGACAGAGGTCACGTCGTTCGACGATGACGACACTGAGACCGCGAAGAGGGCTGCTTTCCCGTCACGGGACTGCTGGATGGGGCCGGGGGGGCTGAGCCCACGGACGGGCCCGTCCAGGCGCTCGACTGCCCGGCGTGCCGTCCGGACAGCGCTCAGGTCGCCTGGCCCCAGGCGGTGGGACCCCGCGAAGACAACGACTGCCTGCTGGCTGACCAGCCCGCCTGACACCCGTTGCGCCTGCTCCTCGATAGTGGCGACACGCGCCGACTGGGATGAGGAGGGCAGGAAAGCGAGGGCCGTGCCGTTGGTCGCTTTGGCCAATGCGCCGGCAAAGGGCGCGAGCGCCACCACGACCAGCACCCACAGGCCTATAACTGGCCAGCGGAGCCGTCTCAGCCACGAGCCCAGGGACGACGCAGGGACGTGAGGTTGCTCGGCGACGAGGCCGTCCACGCCATCTTCAGCCACGTGAGGCTCCCCGGCTTAGGCTCCCCAGTGGGTGCAGCTGGAGGACGAACTCAGCCACGCCGTGGTTGTCGAGCGACCCGAGGGGGCCGAGCCCCGCAGGGATCCCGGTGCCCCAGGTGGCCAGCGATACCGGGGCAGAGCCCGCCACCTGCAACAGCTGGCCGTCCCTCCGTTCGGTGGTCGCGACCGTGACCGGGTGCGAGGCCCCGTCCAGGCTGAAGCGGCCCGTCACCGACGGTGTTTCTGGCGTGGCCGTCGTACGAGCGTTCCCGGACCCCCCAATGACGGCGCTTACCTGCTCGTTACCTGTTCGAGCGTCCACGCTTACCCTCCTCCTCCGCACCTTGCGCGGGGCTTCGGTCCCTGGGCCGGCTTCACCCGGCCCTGATGGCTGCTAGCACGTACTAGAGTAGCAAAGGTTGGCACTTGAGATATAAGGTCTAAAGTCTCAAAGATGAGGAGGGAGGTCCGATGAGGGACGCTGCACAACCGCCTACGGCGTTGGCCCTGGGCGGGCGCGTGGTCGGGCCATCACGGCTGGGGTCGTCGCCGTGGCCTGGGCGAGCACGGGCGTGCTCGTGGCGACCATTGGGGTCGTCGCCGTGGCCTGGGCGAGCACGGGCGTGCTCGTGGCGACCATTGGGGTCGTCGCCGTGGCCTGGGCGAGCACGGGCATGCTCGTGGCGACCACTGTCGTCCCCCTGGCCACCTCTCCGCTGGGGCTGGCCACCGCGGATGGCTGTTCCAACCTCTCAGGTCTGGTTGCGGGGCGGCGGTACACTCCCCCCTCGTGAGTGCTCCTGACGGGATCTTGGTTACGGGCGGCGCCGGCTTCGTGGGAGCGACGCTGGTAAGGCGGCTGGTAGCGAGCGGGTACCGGGTCCGGGTGCTCGACAACCTCAGCACCGGGGACGCCGCGCACCTGGCCGGCGTGGACGTCGAACTGGTCAAGGGCGACATCCGCGACGCGGAGGCGCTGGACGAAACGCTCGAAGGCCTGGGGGCGATCATCCACCTCGCCGCAGCTGGCTCAGTGATCGGTTCAGTGCAGGACCCCGAGACGAACTTCGACGTCAACGTGCTCGGCACTTTCCGCGTCCTCGATGCCGCCCGGCGGGCGGGCGTCGAGCGCGTGGTGCAGGCCTCGACTGGCGGAGCGCTGATCGGAGACGCCACACCGCCCGTCGACGAACGGTCGCTGCCCAAGCCCATCTCCCCCTACGGGGCGAGCAAGCTGGCCGGCGAGGGTTACGCGCACGCATTCGCCAAGACATACGGGGTCCGCACCGTCGCCATCCGGTTCGGCAACGTGTACGGCCCGTGGTGCGCCCGCAAGCGCGGCGTGCTCAACGTCTTCTTCGAGTCGATCCACTCCGGCGCGCCCTTGATCATCTACGGCGACGGGACGGCGTCTCGGGACTATGTGCACGTGGACGACATCTCCAACGCCCTCCAACTCGCGCTGGAAAACGACGTCCCTGGCGGCACAGTGCTGCACGCCGCGTCCGGCGTCGAGACGACGGTCCAGGAGCTGGCCGACCTGTGCCGCCAGGCTGCGGGAGTGCCCGACCACCCGATCGAGTACCGGCCCAAACGAGCTGGTGAGGTGGGCCGCAACTTCGCCTCCTACGACCTGGCGAACCAGGTGCTCGGCTATGCGCCCTCGGTCCCTCGTGAGGTCGGGATCCCCCGGACCTGGAAGTGGTTCCAAGAGGAAGTGTTCCGCGACTAACCAGGCCGTGGTGCATGAGTTCGAAGCCCGCCGGGGGCACGTGCTTGCGGGCGACCAAGTCCTGACGGCGCCCGGAGATGACCAAGCGCCCGAGGTTGTCCCCGTAGACAAGAAAACCTGTCTTTGACCGCGTGAACCGCGGTGCCGTCGCACTTACGCACGAGAGCGGGAAGACTGACAGGCCCGAGCGAGTTGGAACTTCCGTGAGCATGGACATTGGACGGTTAGGGATCTGGCTTTGGGGCGGGTCGCTCGGCGCGGACATCGCGCGAGAGGCGGAGCGGCTCGGTTACGGGGCCATCTGGCTGGGTGGGTCACCCCCGGGGGACCTCGCTCAAGTCGACGAGTTGCTCGGTGCCACGAACCGCATAACGGTCGCCACCGGCATCGTCAACATGTGGAAAGATGACGCGGCCACGGTGGCTGCCTCGTTCCACCGCATCGAAGGCCGCCACCCCGGCCGCTTCCTGCTCGGGGTCGGCATCGGGCACCCCGAGGGCACACCCGAGTACCGCAAGCCGTACCAAAAGATCGTCGACTACCTGGACCGCCTCGACGGGGCGGGGGTGCCGGTAGAAAGGCGGGTCTTGGCTGCGCTCGGGCCAAACGTGCTCCGGCTGGCAAGGGAGAGGGCGGCCGGCGCCCACCCGTACCTCACCACTCCCGAGCACACCAGGGCGGCACGCGAGACGCTCGGGACCGGCAAACTGCTCGCACCCGAGCAAAAGGTCGTGCTCTCCGCCGATACCGGCACGGCGCGGGCGACAGCGCGGGCAACCGTCGAGCGTTACCTCGGGCTCACCAACTACCGCCGCAACCTGCTCCGGATGGGCTGGGCGGAGGCCGACCTCGACCACGGAGGGAGTGACCGCCTGATCGACGCCTTGGTACTGCACGGCCGCGCCGGCGACATCGCTCGAGGCATCACCGCCCACCTGGACGCGGGCGCCGACCACGTGTGCGTCCAACCGCTCGGGCCCGACCCTCTCCCTGCTATACGGGCGCTCAGCGAAGCGCTGCTTAGCAGCTGAGCCTCCTGGACGCCCGGACGCCCGGACGCCCGGAAAACCTTTGTCCGAGCCACCTAGTCCTCACCCAGGTCGGGCTGGCTGGGCCCTCCCTGCAGGCTAGGCGGGCCCCGACTGGCGTCACCGGCCAACCCTGCAGCCAGCAGGGGGCTACCGGTCATCGGACGTACAGCTGTCGTTGGCTGGGCCAAGGGAAAGAAAAGGTTTTCTTGACTCGGTTGGAGGGCTCGCCGTATCATGCCTGACCACTATGGAAAGCACAGGGTTCGGCGCACCCGTGCAGCCGGTCTCGTCGCAGCATGCTGCGCTTGGGCCTCTAGGTGGCGGGTCGGTGCGCCTCGGCGACGGCTTCTGGCGCGACCGGCAGGTCCGTAACCGAGAGGTGACCATCCCCCATGGCATCGAGATGCTCGAGGAATGGGGCAGCCTAAATAACCTCCGCATGGCCGCCGGGGAATCGAGCGGCGAGTACCGCCTCCCAGTGTTCATGGACTCCGACGTGTACAAAGTCATGGAGGCCGTCGCCTGGGAGCGCCAGCACGGGCTGGAACCCGCCCATGAGCGGTTCTTCGAGCAAACGGCGGCGCTCCTTTCCAAAGCCCAGGAGCCCGAGGGTTACCTCAACTCCTACGTCCAGGTAGTGCAACCAGGGAAGCGCTTCGCCGAGCCGGCCATGGGCCACGAGCTCTACTGCGCCGGCCACCTCTTCCAGGCCGCTGTCGCCGAAGCACGCGGGCCACGGCGAGAAGCGCTCCTCGGGCCCATCGCCCTGCGCCTCGCCCGCCACCTCGTCGGGGCGATGAGGGAGCGCCCAGGGTTCGTGCCCGGGCACCCGGAGGTAGAGATGGCCCTCGTCGAGATGTACCGCCAAAACGGGGGCCCAGAGTTGCTCGACTTAGCGGCGGAGCTGGCCGGCAGGCGGGGCCGCTCCACCCTTACTTCGGGGGGCTTCGGGCCCGAGTACTTCCAAGACGAGATGGAGCTGGCCAAGGCCGACAAGGTGCGCGGCCACGCCGTACGCGCCCTGTACCTTCTGTCGGGTGCCGCGGACCTGTTCGTGGAAACGGGCCGGCCCGAGCTGCTAGAGGCTTGCCAGGCCCAGTGGGACGACATGGTGAGCTCCAAGGCCTACCTGACCGGCGGGGTCGGCTCACGCCACAAAGACGAGGCCTTCGGCGACCCCTACGAGCTGCCGCCTGATCGCGCCTACTGCGAGACCTGCGCAGCGGTGGCCTCCGTCATGTGGAACTGGCGCATGACCCTCGCCACCGGACAGGCGCGCTACGCCGAGTTGACGGAGCGCACGCTCTACAACGGCTTCCTGGCGGGTTGGGGGCTCGACGCCAAGAGCTTTTTCTATGTGAACCCCCTGCAGAGCCGCACCGGGGTGAGCCGCCAGCGCTGGTACCGCTGTGCCTGCTGCCCGCCTAACGTCATGCGGCTGGTCGCCAGCCTGGAGCACTACGTCGCCAGCCGCAGCGCGCACGGCCTCCAGCTGCACCAGTTCGTGCCGGCGACGATCTCGCTCGCTCTCTCCGGCGGGAGGTTCCGGGCGGACATGGACAGCGCCTACCCCTGGGAAGGCTGGCTCCGCCTGAGGGTCGAGGAGGCCCCAGAGGCCCCCATGGAGATCGCCGTCCGCGTGCCATCATGGGCGCCCGAGCTCGCTGCCGAGGTGAACGGCTCCTCCGAACAAGTGGGCCCCGGTCCTGACGGGTACCTCCACCTCCGCCGCAGCTGGCGGCCCGGGGACGAACTCGGCATCTCTTTCCCTTTGCGGCCTCGCCTCGTGCGCCCCGACCCGCGCATCGATGCGCTGCGCCGGTGCGTGGCCGTCGAGCGGGGGCCGCTCGTCTACTGTTTCGAGCCGCCTGGCCCGGAGGCGGCTCCCGGCCTCCGGGAGCAAGCGCCGGACGCCCTTGCCGGCCTCCTTGGAGCACCCCCTATAACCGAGCGCTCGGCCCTGGTGGGGGGCGAAAAAGTGATAGAGCTCGTGGGCCAGGGACGCGCTTTCTCCTTGCCGGGGGGAAGGCGCTGGCCCTATTACGACGCCGCCGGGAGCGGCCGAGGGGCCGGCACTCACCCAAACGCCCCCACTGGGGGAGGCCCCTCGAGAGAAAGCTCCTTCGAGATGGCCGCCATCCCCTATTTCGCCTGGGCCAACCGAGGAGAGCTGCCCATGCGGGTCTGGGTGCCAGAGATCGCCCTTTGAGAGCTAGCCCCGCGCCCGGCCCTTCCCCGCCGCCACCCGTTCGCCCGCCGGCTCCGGGGCGACCGTCGAGGCCCGCAAGACCAGCCGGCAGGCCACCGTCCTCACCCCTCCGGCCGTCCCCCC